>CAMDLI010000004.1 GCA_945901615.1 Spirosoma fluviale | reverse complement strand
TGATTTTTGCAAAACATCCATGGACCAAACCTCTATAATTTAGACACAACAAGCAAGTTGAACCGATCTTCGATTCCTTATTTAAGTACTCGTAAAAAAAATGGAAGTTAAGCTGGGCTATTCCAGATGCTCCAAGCCGCTTCAGCCTGTAGCTCGAGCATGTCTTGGCCATTTTTGGAGACTCCCCCTCTAGCGATGCATTCTTGCATCAGCCGAGTGATAGGAGGATTGTACACCAGATCATACACTCGGTGCGCTGCATGGAGCTGCTCAAGGGGAATGTTGGGCATGTCCTCCACCTGAGGATAAGTACCTACTGGGCTAGTGTTGATGATCAAGGGATGGGAGGCAAGCCAATGAGGCTGCTCCTTGAATTCAGCATACGTAAGCTGCCCCTCCTGTTGATTTCTAGAGACAATCCGAAAGGAAACACCTAAGTCTCCAAGGGCTTGCTGCACTGCCTTGGAAGCTCCACCAGTACCCAAAACAAGGGCATTGGGAATCTCGCCGCCCAGCCAGGACTGCAGGGATTGCTTAAATCCCAAGTAATCCGTGTTGAAGCCGATCTTTTTCCCATCGCGAATTCGGATGCAATTCACTGCGCCAATTTGTGCACAGGCAGGGTCCATGCCATCTAAGTAGGGAATTACTTGTTCCTTGTAAGGTATGGTTACCGCAAGTCCTTCCAGGCTAGGTTCGCTAACAAAGAGCTGGGGAAATTCTTGAATGCTTGCTATTGGGTAAAGCTCAAATTGGCATCCCTGGATTCCTTCGCGACTAAACTTTTCCGTAAAATACCTCTTGGAAAAAGAGTGCCCTAAAGGAAAACCGATCAAGCCAAATTTTCTCACCCTTACTGCAATTTACTTGCGAGCCATTCGATAAAAATAACGAGGCCAATCCCAAAAAAGAATGCTCCGATTGCCCATTCTACTTGAGGCAACTCTCCCACTTTCTCAGAAAAGGTGCTCGGAAGAATATTTTCTGAGAGGAAAGGGACTTCTTTGCCGCTTGAGGAAGTACGCCAAGAAGTCACCAGCTTCCAAGGCCATAGCTCGTTGACAGAACCCAGCATAAAACCAGAGAGTAGGCCGATGGTGGCCGTATGGAATTTGCGAAGCAAGTAGGACACCACTCTGCTGAAGGAGAGAATGCCGACGAGACATCCAGAGGCAAAAAGGGCAAGTGTCAAAAAATCTCGATCCAATACAGCCTGAAGGATCCGCTCGTATTGGCCTAGAATCAACAGGATAAAGCTCCCGCTGATCCCGGGCAAAATCATGGCACAAATGGCAATCGCTCCTGCCACAAAAGTAAACCAATAGTCGTCAGGGGTGGTGGTTGGAGGCAAATTGGTCACCCACCAAGCAAAGGCTGTTCCAGCTGCAATTGCCAAAACAACACCCAGATTCCATTTCTTTATCTCTTTTAAAATCAGAAAGGCAGAGATCAAAATCAAGCCAGAGAAAAAGGACCACAGTGGAATGGGATGCACCTCCATCAAGTAGGTAATGACACCGGAAAGTGTAAAGATGCTCGTCATGATCCCTGTCAAAAGACTCAAGAGAAAGTTGCCATTGACGCGGAGATAGAATTCCTTGATTCGGAAGGATTTCAACAGCACCAAGTTGTTGAAATTAAAGGCATTGATGCTATCCAAGAGTTCCTGATAGATCCCCGCAATAAGTGCAATTGATCCTCCAGAAACGCCCGGAACGATATCTGCCGCTCCCATGGCTATACCTTTAAGATAGGTTAGGCCGTATTTTTTAACTGTATCCATATTGAAAAAGAAAGGCTGAAAGAAAACCCTTTCAGCCAAATTAATTACAATTTGATTTCCCCAAGAAAATGATCAAAGGTATCTCCACGAAGGCCCAATCGAATGGTTTCCAAGGGAATTACTTCAGCAGGGCTGATGTTGCCCAAGTTCACATTGGCTCCGAGCAACTTGATAAACCATACTTGCTGAGACTTTTGAGGGGCTTCCCAGATGATTTTTTCTTCCGGAACCTGGGTTAAAATTTCCTCTACAAGACCTTGACGTACTTCTCCAGAATCTCGGAAAAGGCCCACATTTCCTCCTTCACGTGCTTCGCCAATTACTTTCCATGCTCCGGCACTTAGCTCGGTTTGCATTTGCTCGATCCACTTGTAGGGAGGAATGATTTTAGCAGCATCCTTGGACCCCACTTCAGAAAGCACCGTTACCTGCTTGGAAAGGGTCTGAATGTATTCACACTTTTTGTCGTGATTCAGGGAGATGGAACCGTCGGACACTTCCGCATAGCGGAGGCCAAAAGTATCGAGTACTTTCCGGTAATCGTCAAATTGTCCTCGAACGATAAAGGCTTCAAAAAGCGTGCCCCCAAAGTAAACCGGAATTCCAGCAGACTGATAGACTGCAATTTTTTCTTTTAAGTGCTTGGTAACATAGGAGGTAGCCCATCCAAACTTTACAATGTCTACAAAATCTGCACAGCTGTCTACAAAATCTTCTGTTTCGCGTAAGCTAAGGCCCTTGTCCATCGCCATGGTAAATCCCGTGTTACGAGGCTTTTCAGTCCGTACAGGGAGATTCTTCAGCACGTAATTCATTTGCTAGGTTTTAAGGTGTTGAGCTGGGATTTTGGTCCCGAAACTGGGCAATGATTTTGTATACCGCCTTTTGTTTTATCAATTCTGGCATCAACTCATACAGCAATACATGCCTGTCAAAGTCCAAAGTTAATGCATTTTCTAAATAAGTGAAGGCTTCCTTATATTTCCCAGTTTTGATGAGGTAGATTACCAGACGGTAGTAGAGCTCAGCCTCCTCAGGCAATTCTTCAATTCCTTCACGGACCACATCGATGGACTCCTCAAATCTATTTTGCTCAAAATAAATAATGGATAAGTTGACATAGGCCTCCATAATTCCAGGCTCCAAATTGATGGCCTCCTCGTAGGCGTCAGAACTTGCCTGCATGTTGCCCAAGTTGAACTCCGCATCTGCCAATCCTACCCAATAGTTTGCATTGTCCTTGTTGAGGTGGATGGATTTCTTGAAATAGTGGATGGCCTCAAAGAACTTTTCTTTCTTCAACATGCACATCCCAAGCCCAAACCAAGCATCGTCGTACTCCTCATCCAACTTGGCCGACTTTTTAAAGTAGGTAAATGCCTCATCAATCTTGCCCAACTTTTCGTAAGCGGCGCCCATGTAGCAGCAATTCTCCGCATTGGTCCCTTCACAATTGATGGTATTTTGGTACGCTTCCAAGGCTCTTTCAAAATTGAGGGTATTCATCAGGGAATTCCCCATATTAAAATGTGCCGAAGCAAAGGCATCGTCGATCAATAAGGCAAATTCGTAAGCTTTGATTGCATTCTCAAATCTCCCCAAGCGATTGTATACCACTCCTAGATTGTACCAAGCACCAGCAGAATAAGGATCTTGATCGATAAATTCTTGGTAAAAGTCCAAAATCTCATCAAAGGACCCCTCCTCTTCGGTGATCATGGCTAGCTGAAAAAGCGCATCCTCGTGATTGATTCGTTTTTTGACGGCCTCCTTGAAGTAAAAACTTGCTTTGGTGTTGTCTCCTTTGGCTCGAAAAAGATTGCCTAAAGAGTAAAACACCTCTGCCTTATCCTCTGCCATGGGCAGGTAATTTTCCAACAAGTCTATGCCATCTTGAAAGTTGCCTGCTAAAATCTGAGCATTGGCCAAGGCCAAAACGATGTCTTCGTTGTTTGGAGAAAGATTGTTGAGCTGCTCCAAAATCTCCAAACCCTCTTCCAGTTCATCGTTAAAAATAAGGCATTGCGCTTTCTGAAGGCGGATTTCTACTGAAAAAGGAAATTTCTCCAATGCATATTCTGAGGCACGAAGCGCCTTTAAGAATTTTTGTTGATCAAAGTAAAATCGGATGATGTCCTCCAATTCCTCTTCTTCGAAATACAGGTCCATATTGGACTTCAGTGAATCTTCAAATCGCTCAACGAGCTTTTTGTCTTCTTCCCAGTCGTGGTCGTGATCTCCGGTCATTCGGTAGTGCTAAGATTCATTTAAGGTACCAAATTTTTGGTTTTTTGAAAATTCAAATGTGATTTTTTCGTGATTTTAAAATCATCTCTAGATGAATTTTTTTTAAAACCATATGCTCCTGAACGCTGAAGATAGAAAATAAGTTTTATCGGCCTGTTTTTGCCCATTCCAAGGTGTCCTGCAATTCGCGGTACTGAAAGTTAAGGTAGCGCTGCACCTTTTGATTGCTGAACTGGGTTTTGCGCTGCGCATTTTTAGCCACTTGGGCCGTCAGAGGCAGCTTCTTGCCAAGCAGCCAAGACATCACCCTCAGAATTGGGAATCCCCAAGAAATAATCCAATTGGGTAGCCTATTCTTTGGTGGAGTTCCTCCCAAAATCTGGGCAGCCTGCTGAAAAAACCTTTCGTAGGACATGCTCTCCTTGGACAACACAAATCGTTCTCCCCAAGCATTTTTTTCTACCAAGGCACGTGTAATCTCCGCAGCATCCCTTACATCGATGTAATTGAGATTGCCAGCAGGGAAAAAAGCAGCCCCTTTCAATCCCACCTGATACAAGCCTCCACTACTTCGCTCGTAAGCAACCTTGCCTAAAATCACAGCCGGGTTGACGACCAAAACCTCCAAGCCCTCCTGCTCTCCGCGCCAAACTTCCAACTCTGCCCTATATTTAGACAAGGCGTAGGGGGTATGGCCGGGGACATCTACCCATAAAGACTTTTCATCGTAGTCTTCTTGATCAGGAACCTGACCCAAGGCGGCGACGGAACTGATGTATACCATTTTGGGAACCCCTGCTGCTAGGAGCGCATTCACCACATTGATCGTCCCTTGATGATTTACTTGAAAAAGTGCCCGCTCGTCTTTGGATGAAAAGGAAACTTTTCCTGCCGCATGGATCACAAGATCCATCCCCTCCACGGCTTCCAATACCGAATTAAAATCCAACACGTCCCCTTCATGCCAGTGGATATCCAATCCTTCCAGATCCACTGCTCCGAGGTCAGAACTCGCACGCTTCAAGCCATGAATGGTTCCCAGCGCGCTGAATTCTCGTGCCAACTCACTCCCAAATAGTCCAGTTACTCCCGTGATCAGAATGTTCATTGTCAGTTTCTCTAGACCTAATTAAGTCTTACGAATTTATAATCCTCCTTGAAACGCGTCTACGAACTCCGCCAGTGAAGGAAGGATCTGGTCTTTCTCGGATACGATTGGTTCGGCCACCTGCCAGTCAATGCCCAGGGCCGGATCAGACCAAAGTACGCCTCCTTCGGAATCCTTGTGGTAATAATTGGAGCACTTGTACACAAATACAGCGTCTTCCAAGACCGAAAATCCATGCCCAAAACCTGCAGGAATATAGAGGAGGTTGTTTTTCTCAGTATCCAAAATTGTCGAATACACCTGTCCAAAAGTGGGCGATCCCTTTCTCAAATCCACCGCTACGTCCAGCACTTTTCCAGCAATGACCCGCACCAACTTGGCCTGAGCATGTGCGCCGCGCTGGAAATGAAGGCCTCTCACGGTTCCCTTTTGAGAAAAAGACTGGTTGTCCTGAACCCAGGATTCCTGAACACCCATTTTGTCCAACCAATCTTGGCGGAAGGATTCAAAAAAATAACCCCTACTATCTGGGAAAACACGTGGAAAAATCTCGAGTACACCAGGTAGGGAAGTTTGCTTTATTTCTGCCATTGGGGCGGTTAATTTTTGCTTTCAACAGCAAAATAACCACTCCACAAGAGAGTATCCTAATCTAATCTAAGGAATTATGCTCAAATTTGGGGAGGTAATCGCTCAAGCAAGCTTTTGAAGCCTGTTCCTTTGGGCAAAGCCCCCTCCCATCTTTTAGCTGATTTCTAGTCCATGAGTAAATTTTCACGCAAACTCCAAAAACTACACGAGACTGCTCCCCGTCAGGAAACTGCCGTGCTGGTATCCTTGGTACGGCAACACCAACCCGACCAAGAAGTAGAGGAGCATTTGGATGAATTGGCCTTCTTGACCGAGACCCTTGGAGCCAAGTCCGTGTACCGGTTCAAACAAAAAATGGAAAAGCCCGACATCCGCACCTTTGTGGGTAAGGGGAAACTAGAGGAGATCCAAACCTACGTAGAACACTTTGGAGTAGATATGGTCATCTTTGACGATGATTTGAGCCCTTCTCAAATGCGTAATTTGGAGGACGAAATAAAAGTCAAAATCTACGACCGTTCCTTACTTATTCTTGACATTTTCTTGCAGCGGGCACAGTCTGCACAAGCCAAAACGCAGGTGGAGCTGGCCCGATTCCAATACCTCTTGCCACGATTGACCCGCATGTGGACCCACTTGGAGCGGCAAAGAGGAGGGACTGGTACACGAGGAGGATCCGGGGAGAAGGAAATTGAAACCGACAAACGGGACATTCGCACTAAAATATCCTTGCTCAAGGATAAGTTGGTAGAAATAGAAAAACAAGGCCTTACCCAACGCAAAAGCAGAAAGGGAATTGTACGCGTAGCCTTGGTCGGCTATACGAATGTGGGCAAGTCCACCTTGATGAACCTGATCACCAAAACGGATATCCTAGCCGAAAACAAACTTTTTGCTACCGTAGATGCTACCGTACGGAAGGTGGTCCTGGAAAACATCCCCTTCCTGCTCTCCGATACGGTAGGCTTTATCCGCAAACTCCCCACTCACCTCATCGAATCCTTCAAATCCACCCTCGATGAAATCCGAGAAGCAGACCTCTTGGTGCATGTGGTCGATCTATCTCACCATGCCTTTGAGGATCATATAGAGGTAGTCACACAAACCCTCCAAGAAATTAAAGCGGGAGATAAGCCAGTCTTACTCGTATTCAATAAGGTAGATCTGGTGCAGCAGATGCCTTCCGAAGAGGAGCTATTGCATATCAGTGAGCACGAGCTTCAAGAAAGCCGTTACCTTGATTTCAAGGCGCTCTCAGAAGCCTTCGAAAAGAAAAATGGAATTACTCCTATATTTATGTCTGCCTCACTTGGAGAAAATGTAGAAGGATTTCGTGAAACACTCGTTCAGGAAGTGAAAAAACAACACCGGAAAATGTATCCTCACTACTTGGAGGACCAGGTGGTGGATTGGGGTGACTCCTGGGAAGAGGGGCAGTAAGTTAGTTCTCCGCCAAACCCGATCAGGTTCCTGGAAGTGAAATCCCCTTTACCCTTCGGTAGAGGTTGAGCGCATACTTGTCCGTCATCCCTGAGATAAAATCCACCAGCGCGCGCAGCAAGGGATAGGGATTCGATTCAGTCCCAAAGCCTTTCAGTGGAAAATCCTCTGGAAGGAGACGAAGCAAACTTTTGTCCTGCCCTGAGGAAAGTTCGGCTGCATAGCAATGGTGGTACAGGGCTTGGCTAAATGCTGCTAGCAAGCCATCCAACACCTGAAAGCCGATTGCTTCCTTTTCTAACACCACCTGGGAACGGTAGATTTGACGAACCGAGCGCTGGGAGATTTCTGCTAGGGCCTTGGCAGAAGGAATCATGTCCGTCAATGCTTTATCAAAATTTCCTTTGCGCATGCCTTCCTCGTAGGCGGCAAAGGCCTCCACACATTCTCGAATCAACTGACCAATGACCAAGGCTCGGAGGGTTCCAAGATTTTGAGTTTGGGTCCGATCTTTTAGTTTTTCTGGATCAAATATTTTCCCCAAAATGGGCTTGAGGAGTGCTACCGTATCCTCAAAAGAAATTAGACCAAGCGTACAGCCGTCCTCTAGGTCAATGATGCTGTAGCAAATGTCATCTGCCGCCTCCACTAGGAAGGCAAGGGGATGACGAGCCCAGCAATCCGCACCAATTTTCTCAAGTCCCAGTTCCTGAGCCATCTGCTCAAAATCTTGGAGCTGGTTGATAAAAAAGCCATACTTTTTTTGACTCTTTCGGGCGATATCCCGCTGTGCAATTAGGCTAGGACGAGGATATTTCGTGAATGCAGCCAATGTAGCATAGGTCAACTTTAACCCGTACTGCTTCGATACCAGCATGCGGAACCCCTGTGCGTTGCCTTCAAAATTGGTAAGGTCCGCCCACTGATCCCTGCGTACATGCTGCATCCATGCCTTTCCGGAGGGCTGGAGTCTGAAGAAATCAGAGATTGCCTCCTCGCCCGCATGCCCAAAGGGAGGATTCCCAATATCATGCGTCAGTGAAGCCGCTGCCACAATGGATCCAATCCCTGCCGCTGTGATTCCTTTGGAAGCTAGTTTGGGGTACTTCTCGAGTAAAATTTCTCCCGCTGCCTTGCCCAGAGATCGGCCCACAGAGGACACTTCCAGACTGTGTGTCAATCGAGTATGCACAAAAGCTTGCTCTGGAAGGGGAAAAACCTGGGTTTTATCCTGAAGATTCCGAAAGGGAGATGAAAAAATAATTCGGTCGTAATCCACTTCAAACTCAGATCGTGCCGAGTCGGATCCAGTCGTTTTCCCTTGTTCTCCAAAACGCCCAAAGGCGAGTAAGTTCTCCCAATTCATCATACACAAAAGTACAGCTAGCGTAAGAAATTTCATGCCCTTGCCACAAAGAATCCTCCGGCAAGGCGTAAATATTTTAGATCTCCTTCCTAATTGGGCAAGCTGAAGCGGTAATTGCGAGGAATGACAAGAATTGATCTAAATTTGGAACCATGAATCCCAAAATTTTCATGCAACGTGCCTTGGAGCTCGCCGAACGAGGAAAAGGAACCGTACGTCCCAATCCCTTGGTCGGCTGTGTACTTGTGCATGAAGGGAAAATCATTGGGGAAGGCTACCATCAACAGTATGGAGGGCCACATGCAGAAGTAAATGCAATCGCCTCTGTCACTGACCCCAAGTTACTCGCAGATTCAACGGCCTATGTCAGCTTGGAACCTTGTTCCCACTGGGGAAAAACTCCCCCCTGTGCCAATTTATTGATTGAAAAAGGTATAAAGTCGGTTCAGGTAGCCACCTTAGACCCCAACCCGCTCGTGGCTGGAAAGGGCGTACAACTCTTGCAAGATGCTGGGATCGAGGTTACTGTCGGCCTGCTAGAGCAAGAAGCAAGATGGCAAAACAGGCGTTTTTTTTGTCAGCAGGAAAAACACCGACCCTACCTCATCCTCAAGTGGGCTCAAACCCAAGATGGCTTTTTGGCGCGAGAGAATTTTGACTCCAAATGGATTAGCGGTTCCCAAAGTAGGCAATTGGTGCACCAATGGCGGGCAGAGGAGCAGGCGATCCTAGTTGGAAAAAAAACTGCCCTCCATGACAACCCACGCCTCAATGTGCGTGACTGGAGCGGAAGCGATCCGATTCGGGTGGTGCTGGATTCCCGGTTGGAACTTCCTGCTGACCTGAACCTATTTGACCAGCAGATCCCCACGCTCTGTTACAATACTTTAAAAAACGAAACCCTTCCCAACTTGGAATGGATCAAACTATCGGAGGGAAATTTCCTTGAAGCCCTACTGGCCGACTTGCATGCCCGAAACATTCAAAGCCTACTGATTGAAGGCGGCAGCCAAGTTTTGCAGCAATTTTTGGCAGCAGGACTTTGGGACGAGGCCCGTGTATTCACGGCACCCATTCAATTTGAACGTGGAATATCCGCTCCTACACTTACTCAAACTCCTGCCGAATCCTTTGCGGTAGGTGAAGATCAACTAGACCTCTATTACCATGGCTGAAACCTTATTCCTTCCTCAAGCCGGAAGCAAAGAAGAAATTTACCAGGCACTCCTCCCTCAAGTGGAGGCCCTGATTTCTGGTGAGCAAGATTTGGTAGCCAACCTGGCCAATATCGCTGCTGCCCTTCGGGAGGCATTTGGCTTTTTTTGGGTGGGATTTTATGTAGTTCAAGGGCAGGAGTTGGTACTCGGCCCCTTTCAAGGGCCGATTGCCTGCACGCGTATTGCTTTTGGAAGAGGGGTCTGTGGAACAGCTTGGAAAGAAAAGAAAACGCAGCTGGTGCCCGATGTGGAGGCTTTTCCAGGTCATATTGCCTGCAGCTCCGCGTCCAAGTCCGAAATCGTCGTGCCAGCATTTCAGGACGGCGAGGTATTTCTTGTCTTGGATGTAGATAGTGATCGGTTGGATGATTTTGATGCCGTAGACCAGCGCTACTTGGAGGACTTGATGGGAATGCTCGAAAAAACTAGGACTACTTAAGCACTTCGCGAACGAAGTTCTGGACCACTTCCAAGGTCTTTTCCTTTTCCTCCACCATTCCCAGGTGTCCTACACCTTCAAGTTCGATGTAATGTGTAAAGGCACTTTGCTGAGCACGGCTCGATTCAATTTTGACAGATCCGTCTACCGTCCCCGCCAGTAGCAACTTTGGGCCTACAAACTGCTGAAGTACTTCCAACCGATCTACCCGATCCCGCATGGCAATGGTGTAGGCAAGTAAGCCTTCCAAGCTAGAGCGCTTTCCATCTTCAATGGCATGTGCCATGGCGTCGGCCAGCTCGATTCGACGATGTTCAGGAAATAATTGAGGAACAAAGGAGGTTACAAATTTGGTTGCCCCGTGTTTTTTCAAAAAGGTAAGCGTACGGTTGCGCATCTCCTTTTTTTCCAAATCGTCTGCATAGGCCGTGGAGTGAAGCAGGCCAATGGCTTGGATGCGGTTGCCCATGCGCTCGAGTAAGGCCAGGGCTACATATCCGCCTAAAGAATGGCCAAGAACAATAGCATCTTTGATTTGAAGTATTTCCATCCATTCCTCCAGCTGCATGGCAAGTTCCTCAAGGCTTGCAATCGGACTGGTCAGTGGAGAATCCCCAAATCCAGGTAAGTCTGGACAGAGTACGCGGTACTGGGTAGACAAGGAGTCTGCAAGGTAGCGCCACATCTCTCCGGATTCGCAAAACCCGTGAAGGAACAGGAGCGCTGGGCCTTGTCCTTTTTCAAAAAAATGCAACATGTTTGGGCTGAATTTAGGCAGTTTGTTCCTGCTCGGCGAAGGCCTTTACTGCATTGGCGATCCCTTCCGGGTCAAAGCCACAGTCGCGGTGCAATTCCAGTTGCTCTCCATGCTCGATAATATCATCTGGAATTCCGAGACGCTTTACCTGAGCTTGGTAGCCCTGATCTACCATCCATTCTAGGACCGCAGAGCCAAATCCTCCCATCAAGCAGCCATCTTCTACCGTGATTACTTTCTTAAAGTTGGCAAAAATTTCATGCAAAAGTTTTTCATCCAGAGGCTTCACAAATCGCATGTCGTAGTGTGCAGGATTTAGGCCTTCTTTCTCCAAGGATGCACAAGCCTCCACGGCATAGTTGCCAATATGTCCTAGGGTCAAGATTGCCACCCCTTCCCCAGATTTGATGCATCTTCCTTGACCTACTGGAATCCGTTGAAAAGGAGTTTTCCAGTTGGGCATCACTCCATTTCCTCTTGGATAGCGAATGGAGAAAGGTCCCCCATGTAGCGATCCTGTGTACATCAGATTTCGAAGTTCCTCCTCATTCATTGGAGCCGAGACCACGAGGTTGGGAACACAACGGAAGTATGCAATATCGTATGCGCCATGGTGTGTAGGACCATCTGCACCGGCAAAACCAGCTCGATCCAAACAGAATACTACGGGCAATTTTTGAAGGCAGACATCGTGCACCACTTGATCGTAGGCACGCTGCATAAAGGAAGAGTAAATGTTACAGAACGGCACTAGCCCTTGAGTAGCCATCCCCGCAGAGAAGGTCACGGCATGCTGCTCAGCGATGCCCACATCAAATGCCCGATCAGGCATGGCTGCCATCATCAAATTCATGGAAGAACCCGATGGCATGGCTGGAGTCACCCCCATGATGCGCGCATCTTTTTCAGCAAGCTCAATCATTGTATGTCCAAAGACATCCTGGTATTTGGGAGCTTGCGGTGTAGTTGGCGTTTTTTTGTAGATCTCACCGGTCAACTTATCAAAAGTTCCAGGGGCATGCCAGGTGGTTTTGTTGCCACTTTCTGCTGGACCATAACCCTTCCCTTTTACGGTGATGCAATGGAGGATTTTGGGTCCTGGAATATCTTTGAGGTCTTTGAGGATTTCCACCAAGTGGTCCACGTCATGTCCATCTACAGGACCAAAATAGCGGAGGTTGAGGGATTCAAAAAGGTTGCTCTGCTTGAGTACTGCAGATTTAATTGCTCCTTCTACTTTGGATATAATTTCTTGTGCGCTACTGCCAAATTTGCTGAGTTTGCCTAGCACATTCCAAACTTCATCTTTCACCTTATTGTAGGTGTGTGAGGTAGTGATGTCGGTCAAGTAATCCTTCAATGCCCCTACATTGGGGTCGATGGACATGCAATTGTCGTTTAGGATAATTAGCAAATTGGTGCCGCTCACCCCTGCATGGTTTAAGGCTTCAAAAGCCATTCCACCAGTCAAGGATCCATCGCCGATGACGGCTACATGCTGCAAGGGAGCTCCTGTATATTTAGATGCCATCGCCATGCCCAAGGCAGCGGAGATGGAAGTGCTTGAGTGTCCCACACCAAAGGTGTCGTACTCGCTTTCTGTTCGCTTTGGAAATCCAGAAAGGCCGCCATACACGCGATTGGTATGGAAAGCATCCCTTCTGCCCGTCAGAATTTTGTGCCCGTAAGCCTGATGTCCTACATCCCAAACCAGCTGGTCTTTAGGAGTATTGAGCACATAATGTAGTGCTACCGTAAGCTCAACTACCCCCAAACTTGCTCCAAAATGCCCACCATACACCGACACATTGTCGATTATAAATTGGCGTAACTCCTGACAAACTTGAACTAAAGAATCTTTGGAAAAATTCTTCAAATCATCAGGGCTATTGATTTGAGCTAATAAAGGACCGGGTTGAATTTGCATCGGCAGGGTGTTATTGTCAAGAAAGATTAACTTTTATCTGGTCTGTTTGTTTGAAAAATACATCGCATTCAAAATGAGTCTTTCCAATTTCTAGTCTCAAGATTTCACTGAATTGAATATCTTTGGCTAGGAGAACCCAAAATTAATCCAAATAATTAAATATCCTGTGAGTTTCGAAATCAAATTACCCTTGTTCGAAGGCCCATTCGATCTTATGCTCTTTTTTATAGAGCGGGACGAATTGGATATTTATGACATCCCAATTTCCAAGATCACCAACGATTTTCTGGACTATGTCCACCACATGGAAAACTTAGAAATTGAGGTGGCCAGTGATTTTATACTTTTTGCTGCCACGCTGATGAAGATTAAATCTCGGATGCTACTTCCTCGACCTGTACTAAACGAGCAGGGAGAATTGGTAGATCCACGGGAGGAGCTGGTGCGCAACTTGCTCGAGTACAAAAAATACAAGTCGGTAGTGGAGGAGCTTTCCGCACTGGAACTCGATCGCATGTCCAAGGAAAAGCGGGGAAATCTAGTAAAGGAACTTCAAGAACTAAGTAAGGTAGAAGATGTGGAAGCGGAACTGCAGCACCTAGACTTGTACAAGCTGCTTCATGTATTCCAAAAATGCATGTCAAGACTGGCTGCTCGTGCGGATGAACCCACCCATACCATCATTCAGTATCCCTACACCATAGAACAACAAAAAGCATTTGTGCTTGAGAAAATTAGCTTCAAAAAGCAGGTTCCCTTTACGGATTTAATTTCGTACAAGCCCGAAAAAATATTTGTGATCTATACCTTTCTTGCCATTCTGGAATTGCTTCAGCTTTCTGAGTTAACCCTAATTCTAGGGGAAGGCTTTAATAATTTTTGGATAGAAAAAATCGAACCTGTCACCGCCTCCGCATGAAACTAGATAACAAAAAGATTTTTCAAACCCTCAACCCGAACAAGGTATGGGTACCTATCCTGATTGGCTTGGCAATTATAATTGCCATGTTTTATTTCGATCCCAACTTGACCATGGAAAATTTACATGTGGTCGTTGATGCTTCTCCATTATTTATTTTCCTTGCCATTTTGGTGATTATCCTGCGAGACTTTGGCTATGTCTACCGAATCCGAGAGATCACCGACCGGCACCTGACCTGGACCCGAGCTTTCTATGTGATCATGCTCTGGGAATTTGCCTCAGCAGTCACCCCCTCCGTGGTGGGAGGGTCGGCTGTAGCCATGTTTATTCTGAACAAGGAAGGCATCAAGATGGGTAAAGCCATTGCCTTTGTGATGGTGACCGCCATTTTTGACAACCTATTTTTTGTTATTGGGGCACCAATCATCCTTTATTTTGCTCAAGGAAATATCTTTCCTGAAAGTAAATTATTGGAATCTCAAATTGGGAATAGCCTTCAGGTCCTTTTTTGGATTAGCTATGCCTTGTATGCCTCCTACAGCCTATTGATGGCTCTTGGCTTATTTTACAGGCCCCGCGTATTCAAATGGCTGTTGATCAAGCTTTTTTCCATCCGCTTTCTACAAAAATGGAAACACGATGCACAAGAATTTGGAGATCAAATCATTGACGCTTCCAAACTTTTGAGTGGGAAAAATTACCGCTATTGGCTCAAGATCATCATCGCCACACTAGTAGTTTGGTCTGCCAGATACTTGATGCTCAATACCTTAATGTCTGCTTTTGTACCCCTAGATTTCTTTGATCACGTGATCGTATTTGCCCGACAAGTGATCATGTGGATTGTCATGATGATCTCTCCTACACCAGGAAGTAGTGGTACCGCAGAGTTTTTCTATGGGCAGTTTTTCGAGCAGTTTTTAGGGAAATATACCTTTGTAACCAGCATCGTCTGGAGGCTACTTTCCTACTATCCCTACCTAATTTTGGGAGCCTTTTTCCTCCCACGATGGGTTCGCCAGGTATTTTTCAACAAGAAAAAGGAACTGATTTAAATGTTGGTCTCCCTTACACTCCCCCTTTTAGAACAAATCCTTGGGAGCAAGGGCCTAGGGCTTGCCCCAAGTCAAGGAATCGCACAGATCAGCATTGACTCAAGGCAGGTCCTGCATCCCGAGCAAACCTTGTTTGTGGCGCTAAAAGGAGCAAAGGCGGATGGGATTACCTTCGTAGATTTCCTAATCGAGGCGGGCGTTCGCTGCTTCTTGGTAGCTAAAAATGCATCTCTCCCTGCTTCTTGGTTAGAAAAAGCCTGGTTCATCCCAGTCAGCGATAGCCGCGCTGCGCTTCAATCCTTGGCCTCCTTCCAAAGGGGGGAATTTACCAAGCCCATCGTGGGCATCACGGGCAGCAATGGCAAAACGATCGTCAAAGAATGGCTGGGGCAAGTTTTGAGTCAGCAATTTGCGGTAGCAAAGAGCCCCAAGAGCTACAACTCACAGGTGGGGGTTCCGCTTTCGATTTTTGGCATACAGCCCTACCATCAGGTAGCCATCCTCGAGGCCGGTGTCTCCAAAAAAGGAGATATGGATACGCTGGCAGGCATGATACGCCCAGATTTGGGCATATTTACCAACATCGGCTCGGCCCATGAAGAAGGGTTTGCGGGGATCAATGAGAAGATTGCCGAGAAACTCAAGCTTTTTGCAGGCACTAAATTACTGCTGTATTGCAAGGATCAGGACCTGCTCGCCCACACCATCGAGCAACAGGTGGCGGAAGAAAATCGCATTTCCTGGTCCAAAAATCCAGGAGCAGACTTTAGTGTTTCCTGGAAAAGCCTCGAGAGTAGTTCTAGGATTGTAGTGATGAAGCAGGACCTGCAAACTCACACCTTCCAAGTACCCTTTACGGATCAGGCTTCCTTGGAAAATGTCACCCATGTGATCCTGGCGGCACTAAGCCTAGGACAGGAGGCCTTGGCCATCCAAGAAGGCTTGAGTCACCTCAAGCCCGTGGACATGCGCTTGACGCTCAAGCCAGGCCTCAACGAGTCCCTTTTGATTGACGATACGTACAACAACGACCTTGCGGGACTTCGAGTGGCTTTGGAGTTTTTGAGTCAGCAACGACCCAAGCGATCTAAAATTTTAATCCTCTCAGACCTCTTGCAGCAGGGCTTGCCGGAGAAAATCTATACTGAAGTGGCCGAATTGATCCGCTCCTATGGGATTGATCGCATCATTGGGGTGGGAACAGAAATCCGGCGCTTGGAAAAACTTGTGGATATCCCCACTTCCACCTTTGAGAGTACCGAGCTGCTACTTCATAAACTTGATCCCGATCAGTTTCAAAATGACCTTATCTTGCTCACGGGCGCCCGCTCCTTTGCCTTTGAAAAGATCGTCAACCGGCTACAGCAGCGCATCCACGGCACCACCTTGGAGATCAACTTGAATGCGTTGACCCATAATTTTAACTTTTACAAACGACAACTCACGCCAAGCACGCGGGTCATGGTGATGGTCAAGGCCTTTGCTTACGGAGGAGGTGCCGCAGAAATCGCGAATCACCTGCAGACCTTAGGGGCCGATTATTTGGCGGTAGCCTACAGCGATGAAGGGGTAAGCCTGCGGAAACAAGGGATTCAGCTTCCGATCATGGTGCTCAATCCAGTAGAAGAATCCTTCGACTTGCTGTACCAGTACCAGTTGGAACCCGTCGTATTCAGTCCTGAATTTTTTAGGAAGTTGGGCAATTTTGCAAGAAATCAAGGACTTCCCCTCTCCATCCATTTGGATCTAGACACCGGGATGAATCGATTGGGCTTTGAGCAGGCACAGGTGGAAGAACTAAATGATCTTCTCCTTGCCTTCCCAGAACTGAAGGTAGCAAGCCTCTACACACACCTCGTAGGTGCAGATGAAGAAGCACATCATGACTTTTCGGTACAGCAGCTCCAGGTGTTTATGAAAATGAGCGAAGCAATTGGCTCCAAGTTGGGATACCAGCCCCTTCGTCATGCACTCAACTCTGCAGGGATTGTTCGTTATCCAGACTTTCAGCTGGACATGGTGCGCCTTGGCATCGGACTGTATGGCGTAGAAGTCACTGGCAAACACGACAGCTCCTTGAAGGCAGTGAGCAACTTGAAAACAACCATTTCCCAAGTCAAAACCCTAGCTCCGGGAACCACCGTAGGCTATTCCAGAAAAGGGAGTTTGCCCGAAGGAGGTCGAATCGCCACCTTGGCCATTGGCTATGCAGATGGCTACGATCGCCGATTTTCGCAAGGCAAGGGCTATGTCCTCCTTCATGGCAAGAAGGCTCCTGTGATCGGCAATGTCTGCATGGACATGGTGATGGTGGATGTGAGCGCTATTCCCGAAGCCAAGGCAGGAGACGAAGCCATCGTATATGGGGAACAGATTTCATTGAAGGAGCTTGCCGATCGTATTGGCACCATCCCCTACGAGCTGCTCACTAATATCAGTACGCGCGTCAAGCGGGTGTATTATTTGGATTGATACAGTTCCCCTTAGGGCAATGACTTTTTCCAGCCCAGGTCTTGGGAGGTGTAGATGCTCCCCTTTCCACTAAAAATAAAGGCCACCAAACAAGCAATCCCCAAGTACACTCCTGCCTCCAGTCCAAACAGTTCCATCCCCATCAGCGTACAGGCCAAAGGGGTATTCGTGGCACCTGCAAACACCCCCACAAATCCACAGCCAGCCAAAAGTGCCAATGGAAGCGGAATATAGGCTGCGAGCGCATTACCCAAAGTGGCACCCGTGAAGAAAAGCGGCGTGACTTCCCCGCCCTTAAATCCAGAGCCCAAAGTCAATCCCGTAAGGCCTGCTTTTGCTAAAAAATCATACCAAGGAACTGGGGTCTCGAAGGCCTCTACAATCCGTGGGATACCCAAGCCCACATAGGTATATGCTCCTGTCAAGTATACAATTCCAGCCACTAAAATTCCGCCGATGAGTGGCCGAAGCGGGGGATACGAAATGCGATTAAAAACAGTAGTCACCAAATGTCCTGTTTCAATAAAGAGGCGGGCGGCGAGGCCAAAGGCAATCCCTGCTGGAATCATCCAGGCCAAGTTGATCAGGGTAGGTGGAGCAACTTCAGGAATAACATAGGCCGTATGTCCAATGCCCCAGACCCAATCACAAACCCAATAGGCCGTAAACGCGGACCAGAAAGCCGGAAAAATGGAGTTGCGGTCTACTTTACGTCGAAATAACCACTCCAGAGAAAATACCGCACCTGCCAGCGGCGTACCAAATACCGAGGCAAATCCCCCCGCAACTCCACAAATCAAGAGTATCCGGACGGTGGCGGCATCCAAAGACCAGCGCTTGCCTAGTTGGGCCGCCAAAGAAGCGCCCATCTGCACTGCTGTCCCTTCTCTTCCCGCTGAGCCCCCAAAAAGATGGGTGATCAAGGTGCCAAACAAAACGAAAGGTGCCATCCGCAAGGGCAGGGCCGGCTGGGGAGTATAGATTCCCTCCAAGATCAAATTGTTGCCTTTTTCTACACCAGACCCGTAGCGGTGGTAGCAGTAACCAATGGTAAATCCTGCAAGGGGTAAGCCTGCCAAAAGCCAAAGATGGGCATCACGAATCCCGCTTACCCAATCCAAGGAAAGCAAAAAAATGGCGGAGGCAGAGCCTGACAAGGTTCCGACGCATGCGCCTATTGCTACCCAAAAAAGAAGGTTTTTTAGCAAGAAAATCGAAGTTTAAGGTCCCTTTAGGTACAAAGAAAAAGGGATTTGGTAGAATTCAAGGGACAAGGAACATATTTTTAGGACATATCGCTACCGCTTAGCAACCAATTGAAGCGCAAATGAGTTATCCACAAAATAGGCGTTCATGAAAAACATTCTCATCACTGGCGGATCGGGTCTTGTGGGCAAGCAACTTACTGCCTTGCTAGAGCAAAAAGGGTATAAAGTGGCTTGGCTTAGCAGAAAACCACAGCAGCAAACCCATTTTCTCTGGGATGTAGCGCGTCAGGAAATAGATCCGCAAGCCATGGAATGGGCAGATGCAGTGGTGCATTTGGCCGGTGAGGGAGTAGCAGAAAAGCGCTGGACTGCGGAACGAATGCAGGCCATCCTTCGCTCACGAACCGAAAGCACCGCCCTATTGCACCGAGCCATACAGCAGGCAACTCATAAGCCGAGCACCTTTATTTCTGCCTCAGCAGTGGGCTATTATGGATTTGATACCGGTGCTGCTCTTGTGGATGAGAGCAGTGCTTCGGGTACCGATTTTTTGGCAGAGGTGGTGCTAGCCTGGGAAAAAGAGGTCAAAAAGATAGAAGCTTTGCCGCTTCGATGTGTCATTCTCCGAATAGGAATCGTCTTGGATGCGCAGGGAGGAGCCTTAGCAGAAATGCTCAAGCCCCCTGTGGCTGCACCTTTGGGTTCAGGTGCGCAGTGGATGAGTTGGATCCATGTAGAAGATCTGGTCCGGATGTTTGTTTTTGCACTTGAAAAAACCACGCTTCAGGGGATTTACAATGCCGTGGGGCCTAATCCCGCCACCAACCAGCAACTGACCAAGGAAGCGGCTGCGGCCAAGGGCAAAACCTATCTAGGAATCGGGGTGCCTGGATTTGCACTGAAGTTGGTCTTGGGAGAAATGGCCGCCATGGTCCTAGGCGGCAACCGGGTGTCTAACCAAAAAATTCAAAAAGCAGGCTTTGAATTTGAATTTCCAGAGTTGAAAGGGGCGCTGAGAGATATTTTTTCCTACGAAGGAAAACGCTAGGTTAAGAAAAATTAAAAATTCTCAGGCCCTTAATCCTAGAAAAATCTTTACTGTTTTTGGTGACCAAAATCAGGTCTTCACACAGGGCAGTAGCCGCAATAATTCCATCCGGAATTTTTATGGAGTATGCTCTTCGAATCCCTACACAAGCATGAACAATGTCTTTTCTCAAGCCTATTACTTGTGCTGTTTCAAAAAATTGAACGAGTGATTTTTCGATTTCAGGGCTGGTTTTCCAGGACAAAAGTTCGATCTGAGTGATCACCGAAAAAATGGGGCTATTCTCTAGGTTAGGGTCCAAGAAATTTAAAAATGCCTCCTCCAAATTGTTAGCAAAAAAATCGGAAATAATATTCGAATCTATCAGGTATCTCCCCATTCATTTCTAATTGTTTGAATGTGTTTTTGTAATTCTTTTCCTTGCTCCTTCGTTAAAATTCCTCTAAATTTTTTGAGTTCCAAAGAAACAGGCGGTACAGAGCCCTCATTCAGGACTTTAATCCAATTTAATTCCTCCAGTTGCTCCAGCAAATCTTTCGCTTTGGGGTTGGTGATTTCGATTACCCAGGTGTTCTCCATACTCTAATTAACTGATTTTTATTGGATAAGGATATACCTTACTTAAAAAATTGAGTCTGAAAAGAAACTAAAAATTGTCTTCCTTTTGTACGTAAACCATTCCTTTTTGGTTCTACTGTAAAAAAAATACCTTTTCGGTTCTTCTTTTAATTTTACCACATATCTAAAATAGTTTTTTTTTCGCGGAACAAAACTGAATTTAGAAGGATGTTTACCAATCAAACTATGAAACAATTTTCCCTAGTTCTCCTATTGGCATTGCTTGCCCAGTTTGGCATGGCCCAAGACCTAAGCTACTACCTTCCCAAAGGCTATACCTACAACGCGAAAGTTCCTACTCCCAAGCAGGTACTGGGCTATGAAGTAGGCGAATGGCATGTGACCCACGACCAACTGGTCATGTACATGAAGGCCGTCGCTGCCTCTTCAGATCGAGTTAAATTTGAGGAAACAGGTCGCTCCTACGAAAAGCGCCCACAAACCCTATTGACCATAAGTGCTCCTGCCAACCTGGCCAAACTGGACCAGATCAAAGCAGAGCGAGCCAAACTTCGGGATCCTGCAGCCTCGGTCAACCTAACCAATATGCCGGTGGTCCTTTTTATGGGTTACTCCGTCCATGGAAACGAACCGAGTGGAGCCAATGCCGCACTACTTGCAGCCTATCACTTTGCTGCTGCCAATGAAATCGAAGCAGACCTCAAGGACATGGTGCTCCTATTGGACCCAGCCATCAACCCGGACGGTCTCAACCGCTTTACTTCCTGGGTCAACTCCCATAAGGCGTATAACATGAACGGGGATCCAGCACAGCGCGAACTCAACGAGGCATGGCCTCGAGGACGCACCAACCACTACTGGTTTGACCTCAACCGCGACTGGCTGCCTGTGCAGCATCCTGAATCCAGAAATCGCGTACGTGTATTCCAAAGCTGGTTGCCGAACGTGCACTTGGACTTCCACGAAATGGGCTCCAACAGCACCTTCTTTTTTCAACCAGGCGTCCCTTCGCGCGTCCATCCTTTGACCCCTAAGAAAAACTTCGAGCTGACCGAGAAGATCGGTACCTACCATGCCAAAGCCTTGGACCAAATCGGCTCCTTGTACTACAACCAGGAAAACTACGACGACTTCTATTACGGCAAAGGGTCTACCTATCCGGATGTGCAAGGCTCCGTCGGTATCTTGTTTGAGCAGGCTAGTTCCAGAGGACACCTCCAAGAAACGGACAATGGCATGCTCAGCTTTCCATTCACGATCCGCAACCAATTTACCGCCAACCTATCCTCCTACCAGGCCACCAAAGAGATGCGCGTGGAACTCAACCAGTGGATGAAGGATTTTTACACAGACATCAAAAAGGAAACCGATGTTGACATCAACAAGGCCTACATCTTTGGTGCCAAGGAAGAGGATGCGCGGAGCTACCACTTGGCAGACTTGATTCTTCAGCACGACATCAAGCTCTTTTCCCTGAAGGAAGACTTGGTCATCAATGGAAAGCAATTCAAAAAAGGAAACTCCTACATCGTCCCTGCAGATCAGCCGCAGTACCGCTTGATCAAGGCGATGTTTGAAACGCGAACTACCTTCCAAGACAGCTTGTTTTACGACATCTCTGCTTGGACCTACCCCATGGCTTTTGGAGTAGACTTTATGGCATTGAATAGCCGCATCGTCAACCTTGCCAACGTCAGCACTGTGGATAAGTCCAGCTTTGCACAAGCTCCAGGCAAGGTAGTCGGCACTGCTGGTGCCTACCAATATGCGATGGAATGGACCGATTACTATGCTCCCAAAGCGGCCTATCAGTTGCTGAAGGCTGGATTTTTGGTACGAGTTGCCACCAAAGAATTTTCGACCGCGGAAGGGAAAGCCTTTGGCAGAGGGACTTTGTTGATTGACAAAGGCGAAAGCGGACTTGATTCGCAGGCCTTCTTCAAGAAGCTAGAGGAAGTGGCCCGATTTGCACATGTAGATATTCATGCACTGACTACAGGATACACGCAGGGCGCGAACCTAGGTTCTACCTTTATGCTTCCCTTGAATACGCCTACCATCGCTCTTTTGGTCGATGGGGGTGTGGATAGTGGTGAAGCTGGAGAGATCTGGCACCTACTCGATCAGCGCATGCAAATGCCGGTGACCTTGCTGCCATTGGAATCCGTAAGCGGCACCAACTTGGATCGCTATTCGGTCATCTTGATGGCGGATGGAAGCTACGGGCAACTGGGACAGTCGGGTGCTGCAGCCCTCAAAACCTGGGTGAGCAAAGGCAATACCTTGGTAGCCAAAGGAGGCGCGCTTCGCTGGTTGGCACAAAATGAAATCGGAAATTTCACCTTCCGCAAAGTGGATAACGCGGAGAAAGGTTTGCAGAAAAGCTATGCAGATTTTGAGAATGCTACTGGAGCCAAGCAAACTTTCGGAGCCATCTTCAAATCGACCTTGGACACCAGCCATCCGATCGGCTATGGCTACGTGAGCAAAGAGCTCTTCACCTTCAGAAATGACAACTTCTTCCTAGAGCCCTCTGCCAACCCCTACGCCAACCCGCTAGTCTATACTAACGATCCTTTGGCTTCTGGCTACCTGCATCCAAGCAATCTGCCTGGAGTACAGGAGAGCGCTGTGATCCGTGTATCCGGACAAGGAAGAGGTCGAATTGTAGGCTTCGCAGACAACCCTAACTTCCGTGCCTTCTGGTTTGGCACCAACAAGCTGTTTATGAATTCCATTTTCTTTGGTCAAGTGATTGACGGAGGAACTGCCCGTTAAATTTCAAATCCCAGCTCAATGCTGGGATTTTCTTTTCTATTGCTATTCTTAGAATTTATGAAAAAAATTAGTCTTTTTCTTTTCGCATTGCTGATGGGCGGAAGTGCTCTTGTCGCTCAAGAAATGAGTTTTGAGTCCTACAATCCTCCTTCCACGCTCAAGGTGCCTCAGCATCCAGTGACGCGGTCAAAGTTTCCCTTTATCGATATCCACAGCCACCAAGGAGGCGTCAACAAATCCAAGATCGATCAACTCTCCGGAGAGATGAAGGAGCTCAACATGGCCATCATGATCAACCTGAGTGGACGGGGCTTCGGGCAGGGCAATAGCAATGCACAGCAGGAGTACATCAAGGGCATGATGCAAGAGTTTAAAACCCATGCCCCAGGCAGATTCATGGTGTTTACCAATTTGAATTTTAACGGTTTTGGTACTCCAGAGTGGACCGCCTTGGCTGTAAGGGAGCTGACGGAAGATGTGGCTTCAGGAGCAGTGGGATTGAAGATTTACAAGAGTTTGGGATTGAACTCCAAGGACAACAGCGGAAAGCGAATTCCCGTAGATCATCCCGATTTGGATCCAGTTTGGGCGAAAGCGGGGGAACTCGGGATTCCGGTACTGATCCATGCTGCGGATCCTGCACAATTCTGGCAAGCGATGGATTCCACGAACGAACGCTGGCTAGAACTCAAACTTCATCCCAATCGCCGCCGATCTGCTACCGACCCAGCGCCTTTTGAGCAAATCATCGCCGAGCAGCACCGCGTATTTGCGAAGCATCCTAAGACCACCTTTATCAATGCCCACATGGGCTGGATGGCAAATGATATGGACGCTGCAGGGGCGCATTTGGATCGCTATCCCAATGTCAACTACGAGATAGGTGCCATCATCGCGGAGCTTGGCAGACAGCCTCGACGGGCCAAGGAATTTTTCACCAAGTACCAGGATCGAATTCTATTCGGCAAAGATGCCTACAACAAGGAGGAGTTTTACACCTACTTCCGCGTACTGGAAACCGAGGACGAGTATTTTCCTTATTACAAAAAGTACCATGCCTTTTGGAGCATGTATGGATTAGGACTTTCAGACGAAGTCTTGAAAAAAGTATACTACAAAAACGCCCTTCGGATTGTTCCTGGATTAGATAAGACGCTTTTTCCGGATTGAACTTTGTAAGGATTAGTAATGGTATTGAAATGAAATACAGTGGAAATAAAATTGAAATAAACCGAGCCCGCTCGGTGAAATAATTGTTTCGATTCCGATTAAATTTAAAATAACACGATGGAAATACAGTGGAAATATACCGAGCCCGCCGCGGCGGACAGGTAGGCTCGGTGAAATAGTTTCAAATACGTATTAACTTTTTCACGAAGCAAGCCCGCCGCGGCGGGTATTTCTACTCTATTTCAATTGCATTTCCCCTTTGTAAAAAATCAATACACATCAATTAAGATATGTAAAGCAAATGGTTGTTTTCTTTACATAAGAGAATATCTTTGTAAAGAAAATCGATTTTTCTATACAAAGTATGACTTGGAAGCTGATCCCCTTACCCTATGCCGAAGATTTGGAAACCAAATCCATCCTCAAGCAGCTGCCTGCCGCGCATGCAGCCTTGGCAGAATTGAAGGGAATTGTCCGATCAATCCCCAATCAGATCATCCTGCTCAACACACTAGGAATTCAAGAAGCAAAAGACAGTTCCTCCGTCGAAAACATCATCACTACCCACGACGAGTTGTACAAAGCCAATCTGGACTTTGAGGTTAACACCTCACCAGATGTCAAAGAAGTACAAAACTACGTAGCCGCGATGAAGCGGGGATTTGAGTTGCTGCAGACCCGGGGACTCCTCACCAATCAGACTATCCTGAAGATTCAAGAGACCTTGGAAGGCAACAACGCTGGGTTTCGAAAGCTTCCTGGCACTGCCTTAAAAAATGCCCAAACCGGTGAAATCGTCTACCTCCCACCACAAGATCCGAATGAAATTCTCAGCCTGATGGCCAATCTGGAGCAGTTTATCAACGATCCTGAGCTGAGCGACTACGATCCCTTAGTGAAGATGGCCATCATTCACTACCAGTTTGAAAGCATCCACCCCTTCTACGATGGAAATGGACGAACTGGAAGGATTCTGAACATTCTCTATCTAATTATGACCGGTCTGCAAAAGCTTCCCATTCTTTACCTGAGCAGCCACATCATCCGAAACAAGCCGGATTACTACCGATTGCTGCAGGGCGTAAGAGAAAATGGAGACTGGGAAAGTTGGATCAGCTACATGATCCAAGGTGTGGAAAACACTGCCAGAGAAACCATACTTCTGATCGAGGAACTTAAAATCCTAATTGCTGAGATGCAAGTTTTGCTTCGTACTCGGTATAAATTCTATTCCCAAGAATTGCTCAACAATCTCTTTGAGCATCCCTACACCAAAATTGAATTTCTCGTGCGCGATCTCGGCGTCTCCCGCATCACGGCCGCCAACTACCTCAATCAATTGGCTGCCGACGGGGTCCTGCGAAAAGAAAGGTTAGGAACCGGAAATTATTATGTGAATGAGAGGTTGTTTGAGCTGTTGAGTAAGAAGTAATTTATTTTTCTGGACTAGGAAGGAAGAGATAAGTGGAAATAGAGTAGAAATAAAGTAGAAATAAACCGAGCCCACCGCGGCGGGCAGGCAAGCTCGGTGAAATAGTAAATCCTGATACTATTTCAACTTATTTCACAGAGCCCGCCGCGGCGGGTAGGCAACGCGCATTGTATTTCGTTTTAAGTATTTCACGGAGCGCAGCGCAGTTTATTTCTACTCTATTTCAACCGTATTTCTAATTTATACATTTCAAAACTTCATCTTCAATCCCAACAAGAAATTCGTCCCGGCCTGAGGATAAAAGAAGTTCTCCGTCATCAATTCACGGCCCGTTCCTCCAGGTACAAAGTAGCTGAAGGTATAGCCGTTTGGCTCATACATCTCATTGAAGATATTATTGATCAGTAGATTTACTTCTAGCCCTTTGAAGAAACGGGGGGTCGCCGAATAACTGATCCGCAGGTCATTCGTGAAGAAGGCATCTAAGGACCGGGCCTCATTGGCTGTGTTGTCCAAAAATTGTCGGCCTACGTACTTGCTCATCCAGTTCAGGGAAAGATTCCTGCTTGGTTTGTACTCGATGATCGCGGATCCTACTACATTCGGAGAGAAAGCAATGTCGGTGTTGGAATAGGTGATCGTTTCCTGTCTAAACTCGTCCACACTGTAGTCATCAATGTACTCAGTGAAGTCTTGGATTTTATTTTGGCTCAGCGCAAGATTACCGCCCAAGGTCCAGGTCTTGGAAAGGGAATAGGCCCCATCCAATTCAATGCCTGCACGATAGGAAGATTCCACATTTTCCCGAATGTAAGCCCCCACGTCATTGATCTGCCCGGTGAGGATCAACTGGTCGGTATAGCCCATGTAGTAGAAGTTGGCATTGTAACTCAAGTTGCCAGATTTGGACCGTACACCCGCCTCCACATTGTTCAGACGCTCGGGTCTCGGCACTTCGGTGATCGGATTGTCGGTAAAGTCTGAGCGAGTTGGCTCCCGGTTGGCCACCGCATAGCTCGCGTACCAGGTTTGCTTTCCTTTTTCGTAGGAGAACCCAAACTTTGGATTGAAGAAGGTGTAATCTGCCTGACCATCCACGATGCGAAGGTCGTCATTCAGTCCATTGAAGGAGTAGGAAATGCCACGCAACTGCAGGTCACCGAAGAGATTCAGCCCCGGCTTGATCTCATAGGTAGCTTTGGTATACATGTTTCGGTCGTCCTTGACGGCATTGTTGTCGTAGTAGCGATCCCGAATGTTGCTTGGACCAGCAATCCTTGCCCATACAATCTCTCCAAAGTGCCCCCCATCGTAGCGATTGGCACCTCCACCGATGATCCAATCCAGTTTGCCGTTGGTGGAGATGTAATTAGCCGACCCTACAAAACCGTAGAAATCGTTGTCTAGCCAACGGCGGCGGATGAAGTCTGTACGTTCAATCACCTCGTCCCCGATTTTAACAGGTGCTAAAGCATAGTTCCCAAAGTCGTCATCGGCTCGAAACTGCTCGTAATACCCACGTCCGTAGGTGTAGTGTAATGCCAAGTTGGTTTTCCAATTGGATCCCACTTTACCCGTGTAGATCAACTGGTAATGGTCCTGCTGGTAGTTGTCCGTTTCGTTGTCGTAGGTGTAGGAATTAAAGGTTCGATCGTTGGTTAATTTGTCTTGAGGAAGTCCTGCCCAACTTTGGTAGGTCTGTTCTTTTCCAGAGAAAGCGATCAATTTGATCACGCTCTTTTCCCCATAGTATCCTCCCGACACAAACCAACTACCAAGATCTGAAAAGGCTCGGTCCACAAAGCCATCCGAAGTAATCTTGGAAAGTCGTGCACCTACTGCAAAGCGGTTGTTGAGTAGGCCTGTTCCCGCTTTGACGTTATGCCTCCAAGTATTGAAGGAGCCGAAACCATTGTCAATTTCGGCATAGGCCTCGTCCCGGCGGGTGTCCGTCTGGAAGTTGAGGCTGGCGCCAAAGGCTGCCGCACCATTAGTAGAAGTACCCACGCCCCGCTGGATCTGGATGTTTTCTACTGAGGAGGCAAAGTCCGGCATGTTGACCCAAAAGACCCCATGCGCCTCCGCATCGTTGAGCGGAATGCCGTTGATGGTGGCATTGATGCGCGTTTGGTCGGTGCCTCTAATACGGATACCGGTATAGCCAACTCCTGCACCTGCATCGGAATGGCTGACCACGGAAGGGGAAAAATTGAGGAGGATGGGAATGTCCTGCCCGAGATTCCGCTTGGCAATTTCCGCCTTATCCACCGTAGTGAAGGTGGTTGGAGTGCTCTCCGAGGCGCGTGTTGCGGAGACAATGAATTCCTCGCTCAAGAAATCCTTGGACTCCAAGCCCAGCTCCAAGGAAGCGGCCAAAGGAAGTTCAACCGACTTCCGTACGGTTTCGTAGCCCACATAGGAAACTCGGATTTCCTGCTTTCCATTGGGCACTCGTGCCAATGTAAACTTACCGTCGGTATCCGTGACGGCACCTTTTCCCAAACTTTCAATCCAAACAGAAGCGCCTACCAAGGGAGCTGTAGTTTTGGCATCGAAAATTCTCCCGCTCAGGCTCGACTGTGCCCAAGCCTGTAGACTGCACAGTACATACAGTCCAACAAGTACTAACTTTTTCATAATTTCTCCCTTTCGGGTTTTTGAGTGAAACATGAGAAAACCGAGGGAAGGTTTTCTGGTTTTGTTTACCCTTTGGACGAAGCCTACGACAGAATCCTACCCAGGAAGGGGAGCACCTCCACTGCAAGAATAAGTTTTTTGACTCCGTGTTCTCAATTCCCTTCGCCGGCATTACCCGGATCAGGTGGTATGGGTATGATCTCAGCCCGTTGTATTTAAGGCACCCCTATGATCTGATGCAAATGTAGTCGCGAAAAGTTTTTTTCCAAAGTTTCTCCAGAACTCTCTTTTTCTTAACTTGATGGCTCCACCTTAGCCACACTTGTGATGCGACTATACAAATTAATTTCAGGCACCTTATTGGACATTAACGGCACCTACTTCTTGGGACCAGAGCTCGACTGGGACGATCTATTGGGCAGAGAGCAGCTCTCCAAGTTACTGGCAGCAGAAGCACAAAACTGGGAAACCATCTCCGATGAAAAAGCGAAAGCGCTGATTCAAGAGGGGTTGCTTGCCCCTATGGGAAATCAAGAAATCTGGGCTGCAGGGGTAACCTATTACCGAAGTAGAACCGCCCGAATTGAAGAGTCTAGCGATTCAGGTGGAGGTACTTTCTACGACAAGGTCTATGTGGCGGAGCGCCCTGAACTCTTTTTTAAAGCCACGGCTAGCCGGGTGGCGCCTCCTGGTGGAAAGGTCAATATTCGCAAAGACTCGAACTGGAATGTTCCTGAGCCAGAATTGACCTTGCTGCTATCCCCCTCCGGCAAGGTGCAGGGATTTACGATTGGCAACGACATGAGCAGCCGAAGTATTGAGGGAGAAAATCCGCTCTACCTCCCTCAGGCAAAAGTGTATCTCGGAAGCGCATCCATTGGACCCTGTCTATTGATCCAGGAAGAGCATTTGCCTGATTCCACGACCATCCAACTTGAAATCCACCGCAACCAGATCAGCGTAGTATCTGGGGAAACTACCTTAGCACAGCTCAAGCGACGACCTGATGAGCTTGCCCAATGGCTCTACCGATCCAACTCCTTCCCAATTGGCTGCTTGATGATGACCGGCACGGGGATTGTTCCCGATGACTTTACCTTGGAGGCAGGAGATCAGGTGTTTATTACCATTTCCGGTATCGGTACGCTACACAATGTGGTAGGCAGCATTTAAGTTTTTTCGTGTTGAAAAATCCAAGTTTATCTACTTATTAAGGAGTAGAAAAAAATAACTTATGCGATAACATTTCGCTACGGGTACAGGAATAGTCGTACTTAATCCTATTTTTTGATTACCAGTTACATCCAAAAAGTCCATTGGAACAAATCACCTGCCATTGGTAAAATTCCACGTTCTCTCCCACAAATAATGTGTAGTTTTGAGGCTTATTGATGCCATGAAAATTTTTGTTTCTGTTCTTTCTCTAGCATGTCTCCTACTCAGCCTGCAATTAGTTGCTCAAACTAGCACTAAGACGAATGCTTTAGCCTTCAAACTCAAAAATCCCATCACGCTGGATGGCGTGTTAGATGAAGAAATTTGGAAAGATGCAGAGGGCTGGAACGGGGACTTCATGCAATATTTCCCCTCTGACACCTCCTTGAGTAAATTACCTACTCGAGTTAAGATCGCTTTCGATGATACCAACTTGTATATCGCTGCGATCATGGAGAATACCGGTCCTAGAAAATATGTAACTACCTCGTTAAGAAGAGACTACCGTGGAGAACAAAACGATGGGATCACTTTCGTTTTCGATACCTTCAATGACGGTACCAATGCCTTCCATTTTGGAGTAAACCCCTACGGTGTACAGCGCGAAGCCTTGCTCGCCAATGGAGGCTCCCGCCCTGACGACCTCAACCAAGCATGGGACAATAAGTGGTATTCCGAAGCAAAAATGATGGAAAATCAGTGGCAGGTAGAGGCCATTATTCCCCTAGCTACCATACGATTTAGAGAAGGAACTGAAAACTGGAATGTCAACTTCTACCGAGTAGATAGTCATACAGGTGAGCGATCCACTTGGGCTCCCATTCCAAGGAATATATCTATCATTTCTACCGCATTTCTTCGAAAATTGGTGTTCGAGGAGCCTCTACAGAAAAAAGGAGCCAATGTTTCGCTCATCCCATATCTTGCAGGACGTACCTCTAAAAATTTCCTGGAGAACAGTAGTGAATCCCTTAGACCTGCAATAGGAGGAGACGCCAAAATCGGCATCGGACCAGCCATGAATCTAGATCTGACCTTCAACCCGGATTTTTCGCAAGTTGAGGTGGATCAACAGGTAACCAACCTGGATCGATTTGAAATCTTTTTCCCTGAGCGACGGCAGTTTTTTCTAGAAAATGGTGATCTCTTTGACAGTTTTGGTCAGCCAAGATCCCGTCCCTTCTTCTCTAGACGAATCGGCGTAGACATCGACTCGGCTACTGGCCAAAATGTGCAGAGTAAGATCATCTATGGTGCTCGTCTGAGTGGAAAATTGAATGAAAACTGGCGCTTAGGAGTCATGAATATGCAAACGGCTACAGATAAGGAAGCTGGCATTGTAGGCAAGAATTTCACGGTATTTGCGCTTCAACGAAAGGTGTTTGAAAGATCCAATATCGGTTTGATCTATGTCAACAAAGAGTCTTTGGCATTGGACGAGTACCAGCAAGTGTTTGATCCTACCGCCTACAATCGTCTGTTAGGAGTGGATTACAACCTTAACTCCTCCGATGGAAAGTGGACGGGAAAAGTATTTTACCACCGCACATTTGAATCTGTTGAGGTAGAAAAACCCTACTCCTTCAATGCCTACCTATTGTATTCGAGTTTACATTGGAATTGGACTTTTAGCATGCAAGATGTGGGGAAATCCTTCAATCCCGAAGTTGGCTTTATACCGAGGGCCGACTTCAAGCGGCTCAACCCGGACCTAACCTACCTATTTTATCCCAAGTCCAAGTTGATCAACCGGCATGGTCCAAAACTAGAGTTTGAAGGATATTGGAACGAAACCTTGGGGACTACCGATCGGGACATCAACCTCGGATACCTTATCCGGTTCAACTCACTTGCTGAGCTTGAAGTAACCCAGCGAAACCGCTACGTCTACTTGTTCAATGATTTTGACCCTACGCGTTCCAAAGGCACACCTTTGGCCGCTGGCACAGATTATTCTTTCCGCAATTTCCTTGTGGAATACCGAAGCAACCCCCGCAAAAAATTGAATGTGGCGTTGATTGGTGAGTTTGGAGAATATTTCACAGGATCCATCCAGCGAATAACTTCCCAAACGGGCCTTCGCCTTGGGTATTTGGCGAATATCTCCATGAACTTCAACTATGCGCGTATCCGTTTGCCTCAGCCACAACGGGATGCAGATTTGGTTCTAGTTGGCCCACGGATCGACCTGACCCTAACGAAGGAGTTGTTCTGGACTACCTTTGTGCAGTACAACAGTCAGATCGACAACATGAACATCAACACGCGAATTCAATGGCGTTATGCTCCTGCATCAGACTTTTTCTTGGTGTACACGGACAACTACTTCCCCGGTGACTTTATGCCTAAGCAGCGATCACTCGTGTTTAAGCTGAACTATTGGTTGAATTTGTAATTAGTTTATATTGAAAAATTGAACCGCTAGCCATCCTGCCTGCCAAAATTACCAGTAAGAGCCTTTTTCCAGGTAGAATTCTTATCCTAAAAATAATTTAACCAAGAGCCTCAAACACTTTACTTCAACAGTCTGTTAGCCAGCAATGAAGTACAATAGGATTGTGGTGTGGTTTCGTAATGACCTTCGTCTCTCAGACAATGAGACGCTGACGAGGGCAATACAGCAAGGGAAAGAAATTATCCCAATCTATTGCTTTGATCCACGACAAGTGGAAAACACCAAACTTGGAATTCCAAAAACGGGCGCTTTTCGTGCCCAGTTTTTGACAGAAACACTCGAAGATCTTCGCAAATCATTCATTCAAGTTGGTGCCAATTTGGTATTCCTTCATGGCAAACCAGAGCAAGTAGTGGTAGATTTTGCCAAACAACTCCAGGCTTCAGCCATCTTTTTTTCCAAAGAAGTCACTTCGGAGGAGCGTCAAGTGGATAAGGGCCTAGAGGAAAATGCTTTTTCAAAGGGGATCGCCTGCGAAAGCTTTTGGCAAAGTACCCTCTACCACAAGGATGACCTGCCTTTTCCCATCAAACAAACACCTGAAGTATTCACACAATTCCGCAAAGAGGTAGAAAAGCAGAGTAAAATCCGTGCTCCCTTTCCTACCCCGACTGCACTAAATTATCCTGGAGAAGCGCTAATCCCCGATGCGGGATCGCTCCCCCAGTTTGCCGATTATGGACTGGAGAAGCCCAAGCGAGAAGAACACTCGTGGTTGAAGATTCGTGGAGGAGAGTCATCCGCGCTGGGGCAACTTCAGTCCTATTTTTGGGAAAAAGACCTACTCAAGAAGTATAAAGAAACGCGCAATGGCTTGATTGGCATGGACTACAGCTCAAAGCTATCGTCTTGGCTGGCCTTGGGATGCATTTCTCCTCGTACCATCTATACAGAAGTAAAACGATACGAGAAAGAGCGCGTCAAAAACGACAGTACCTATTGGTTGGTCTTTGAATTGATCTGGAGGGATTATTTTCGATTTATCGCCAAAAAACACGGCACTAAACTATTTCAAGTAAGCGGCATCCGAAATCAAGTGGACTCCTGGCGCAGAGATAAAGCGCAATTTAAGCGCTGGGCAGAGGGGAAGACAGGAGTTCCATTTGTGGATGCCAACATGCGGGAGCTGAATGCGACCGGATTTATGTCCAACCGAGGTCGCCAAATCGTGGCAAGCTTCCTGGTCAATGACCTCGAAATCGACTGGACCTGGGGAGCAAGCTATTTTGAAAGCCTACTGGTGGATTACGATGTGTGCTCCAACTGGGGCAACTGGATGTATGTGGGCGGGGTAGGAAATGATCCTCGGGAAAACCGCTACTTCAACATCCTTCGCCAAGCAAGTACCTACGACAGAAAAGGAGATTTTGTACGACTTTGGGTACCTGAACTCCAGGCCATACAAGGATTTGACATCCATCAGCCTTGGGAGTTATCCACAGCCGAGCTGCTCAACTTAAAAATTCAACTGGGACAGAGCTATCCACATGCATTGGGAAAAATCCCCGCCTTGGAAAAGACCTATTAAAAAATGGCAGCATGTACATGCTGCCATTTTCTCTTTTCAGGTTTATCGGATTGTTCCGTTTTAGAAGTGGAAGGTTCCTCTTTTCTTCAGATTGCTTTTGAGTCCATCAAAAAATTATCCCCCTAGAAATTCTAGTCATTCTAATATAAAAAATACGCTGCGGCAGCCATTGCGCTTCTCCTGTTTGGACAGTCAAGTTTAGCAATTCTTTTATTTGTAGTGTAGTCTACTAGATAGGAACCATCAACTCTTGCAATTCGCTTGTAGTCTGAATACCTAATCACGTATTGATTTTCAAATTTCAAAAGTCTTTTGTACGAGGAATAATCCAAAAGATAATCTCCTTCAAATTTATAGAGTCTTTTGTAAGTAGAATAGGAAACAGCATACTCATCGTCAACTTTAAGCTCTCTTTTATAATTGCTGTAGTTATAAACATAACATTGGCTTTGTGCAAAATTGACGCTTAAGGTCATGCTGATAAGAAGTAAAAATGTCTTCATGGTTTAACCAATTGTTGGAGTTGATTGAGCATCCCTTCGAATCCCAAAGTAATTAGAGCAAAAAAACAACTAGAACAAAAATTGCTGAGGCCACCACTATTAAGTTTCCCCACTTTTCAATAGTTGTACGTCACAAGATAGATGTTAACGGTATTCAATACAATTTTGGTTAAAATAGATTGTTCATAATTTTTACCGAAAGCGATTATAGTTGTTTTTCGATAGAATTCGCCGTGGTAGACTGATCCGCCGCCGCGGATCCAACTTTGCATAGCCGCGGGTGGATCCGCCGCGGCGGAATGAATAATAGATTGGTATACACGATCCGCAGCAGCGGATCGAACCATCTTCCTGACGTCAGGAAGATGATAGCGCTCTTAGTAGCTCAACTTAAATCTGCTCAAATCTGGTGAGATTTGTCTCTTTCTTTTTAATTCCAGTTGATACAAGTATTTCCCTAATTCTGCAAAGAAAGGCAATCCAATTTCATCTGTCTCGTACTTGTCGTCGTTGAGAATTTGGTCTTCATTGACATAGACGATAGCGGACACAAAAAACTCCACCCCAGTCTCAAAATCCACAAAATACCCTCCATCAATCAGGTGCCCATAGGACCAGCCAGTTTTATTGAATACCCGGTAGCGGGTTGGAATCGGCGCTTTGTCAGTCCCAAACTTGAAGAATTTGGAGAAGCTGTCGTAAAATTCAGTGGTATCGTAGCTGGGATAATCACTTTCTCGAGGCAGCATACTCATGTACTTGAGTACAAAATTCCGATGCTCCTCATTGAGGTTAAACCGTTCGATCCCAACAAAGGCCTCTGGGAAAATGGTCCGCTGCACGACGCCATGTAAGTCCGAAAGGGAAAACTTGTTCTTGTAGGAAAAGTCCATCCCCCCTTGAATCAAGCTGTCATTTTTGTAGTAAGCCTGGCCCAACTTGGGATAGCCTGGCACCACGTATGTGCTATCGGCCTCCCTTGCAGGAATTTCCAAAAGAACCTTCCCGGCGGTATCCACAAATCGGATAGGATTGAACTGCCGGTTTTCTTCGGCAGAAATGGGAAAGCTCAGTCGCTGCGTAATCACGGTATTCGCTAGCCCTTTTTCCCTCAACTTCGTATTGATGTAATCCATCCCCAACAATTCATACAATCGGTTTGACGCATCGTTATCGGAGACAAGTAGGATTTTTTTGATGTAGTGCCCAATGCTTGGCAGGCCATTTTGAGCACTCGAATCCTTCCAAGCAGGCAACTGCGATGGGCGAACCGAGTCGGTAAGCATCGTAGTCTCCAGGGTCAAGCCCGGAATTTGTTGCTCCTCCAACCACTCCAAAGCCAGAAGCGCAATCGGCAATTTTACTGTGGAGGCAGGATAGAAATATCGGGAATCATCCAGATTTAAAGAATGCGTAGTAAATAGCGGATTGCCATGCTCGTTGCGGTCGATCTGCGTGTAAAGGATTTGAACCTGGTACTTGGCAGTATCCGCAAGCACCTTTTGCAAGGTTGGGTACTCTTCCAATCCCTCCTCAAAGGGCACTGGAGGCTTCGCATTACAGGCGACTAGGAAAACAGGAACAAGAAGTGAAAACACGAAATTTTTCATAGCGATGCTGCGAGATGGGTTAGCATTTGTGATAATGCTGTCACCTCTTCTAAGGTATGACTTGCAGAAAAGACAATTCGATTGACTTTGGGACTGCTTGCAGTAGGGTAAGAAAAGGAAGAGGTGATGTACCCCTGCTCTTGCAAGTTATCGGCCCAAGAATCAGGTGAGTACACGAGTACCGGAAAGTTTGGGTTCCCTTTAACTTGGGGAAGTTCCCTGCTTTCATGGTAAAAAAAGGAAGTAAGCTCCTTCAATTTTCCTTGTTGTTGCTGCAAGAGTTCCTGTGCATCCAAAAAACTTTGAAGCAAGGCCGGAGATGGTGGAGAAGCGCCTACAAAAATGGGCTGAGATTTAATCCCCTGAATGAGGTCCTCCGAACCCAGCACAATTCCTCCTGGCGTGGCCAAGCCTTTGCCCAAGGAGCCAGAAACGACGAGTTGAATGCCTTCCTGCTTCCATTGGGAATAGGTGCCAAAAAGGGAATCGCCCAAAACACCAAAAGCATGGCTATCGTCAATCAGTAGTGTGACTTCGTGTTTTTTAGCAATTGAGGCAACCCAATCGTAGGCATGAATTTCTGCTTTGAGTGGATCTACTGCATTGCCAAGAATCAGAATCCTCTGTGAAGGAAGTTGGGAGGCACCCTCCAAGCAAGCATGTATCCATTGGGGAAAACTCAGAGAGGAATCTGCTTGAATGCCCGAAGGCAAAATCGCTGGGTGGGTATCCGGTGCCGCCCAGCATTGATCTGATTTTGGAAAAAGATATTGGCTCGCAGCTATGCCTGCAAGGTAGCCCGAGCTGAACAGTGCGCTGCTTTCTGCACCTGCTTGATTTGAAAAGAACTCCTCAAACCTATCGTAGATCGCAAGGCGCACATTGTTGGTTCGGCTGAGCCCATGGTGCATGCCCCACTTTTGCAAATTACTTTCCACAATTCGCGTATAAGACTCCAAGCTGTCCAAGCCTAAGTAAGAAGTTCCATTAAAGAACAGGTATTCCTTCCCTTCCAGCAGGAGCTTTTTTCCAAGGCGAGCAGATAGGGAATGTGGGTTCACAAAATTTACTTGGCAAAAATCTGGGAAGGATCTTGGAAGGATTTAAACTCAAGGGCATTGCCACAAGGATCTAGAAAAAACATGGTGGCTTGCTCGCCTACCTCTCCCTTGAAGCGAATGTAGGGCTCAATGACAAATTCAATGCCGTGGGCTTTGAGCTTGTCTGCGAGATCGTGCCACTCCTCCCAACCGAGAATAGCGCCGAAGTGGCGAACTGGAACATTTTTTCCATCTACCTCGTTAGTTTTGGCATTGGCGAGTTCATCCGGCTTGATGTGTGCAGAAAGCTGGTGACCAAAGAAGTTGAAGTCAATCCACTTGTCAGTGCTCCTTCCAATATCACAGCCCAGGAGGCCTCCATAAAATTGGCGGGTTTCTTCGATGTCACGAATTGGAAAAGCGAGGTGGAACGGTTTAAAGTCAGACATAATGCTTAGTTTCGTTGGGTGATGTGTTCAGGGGCTGAAAGTAAATTGTACCCTAAATATATGGCAAAAAACAAAACAGTTTCATTGGTTTTGAGCAGCGGCGGCGCAAGAGGATTGGCGCATGTAGGCGTCATCGAAGAGCTGGAGCGTAGAGGATATGCCATTGGCGAGATTGCGGGCTGCTCCGCAGGTGCCCTAGTTGGGGGCATGTATGCCGCAGGCAAGCTCCCCGAATTCAAAGATTGGATCTGCAATCTGGATCGCGTGGATGTGTTTTCCTTGATGGATTTTACTTTTTCAAGCCGTGGATTTATCAAAGGAGAAAAGGTCTATCAGGCCCTAAAAAAGGTTGTTCCTGACCAAAACATTGAAAATCTTCCCATTCGCTTTTCCTGCAATGCCGTAGACGTCAACTCCGGAAAGGAGCACGTATTTACCCAAGGTAGTTTGTACAAAGCCATCCGAGCCTCAGGCAGCATCCCTTCCGTTTTTTTACCCGCCCAAATCGACAAACGAAACTTCATCGATGGAGGTGTATTGAATCCAGTTCCCATCTCCTTAATTTCTGATCCCCATAAGACCCTGATAGTCGTGGTCAATACGAATAGCTTGGCCGAGCATTTCCTTCCCCCTGCACACAAAAAATCAATCCAAAAAAAATCCATGACCATGCCAGGATGGCTTATGGACTACCAAAATAAGATGAAACAGTATTTTCCGGAGGAGATCAAAAAAGTGCAGCAAAGACGCTATTCCGCTATGGAGCTGGTCACACGCTCCTTTGACTTACTCCAAGACCGCTACTGTCAACTGCTGCTTGAAAATTATCAAGTTGAAGTCGAAATCAAGGTTGCCAGTATTCAAGCAGGAACACTGGAATTTCACCGGGCAGCAGAGCTAATTGAAGTGGGGAGAATCAAAGCTTGTGAAGCCTTAGATCGATTGGAACATGGAAATTGACGAACTCAATCGCCTTCTTGGCAATGTGGATAACTACCTTTTAGATCAAATCCTAAAAGGGCGATTTACCAAGGAAATGAAGATCTTGGATGTGGGCTGTGGTGAAGGGCGCAATGCCGTCTACTTCCTTCAAAAAAACTATTCCATTTTTGGCATCGACCCGAATGAGGTCGCCATTCAGTACTGCCGCTACCTGGCCAAAAGCATAGATCCCCAAACAGACATCCACCGGTTTCAAATCGGCGATGGTGCTGCAATTCCTTTTCATGCAGCTTCATTTGATGCAGTCATCAGTTCGGCCGTCCTACACTTTGCGGAGGGGCATGCGCATTTTTGGAAGATGATTGCTGAAATCCATCGGGTACTAAAGCTAGGGGGGATTTTCTGGATGCGGATGTGCACCGGCCTTGGCAATATCCTGGAAGAAAGTCAGCACCTAGGCGAGGGCAGATACGCCTTACCGGACGGATCCGAGCGCTATGTATTGCTGCCTGATGGGCTGCAGGAACTGGAACGCATGGGGTTCCGATTTCTTGAAGCCCCCAAGACAGTCCTTGTCTATGGGCAACGGGAGATGGGGGTATTTTTGATGGAGAAAATGGGGTGAGAACTTCCTTTTCTAGTTCTATCTCCCCAGCACTGCTTTCACAATCAAGTCAAATACTGTCGTGGGAGCAATGCGCTCGGCATTGGAAAGTGTTTCCTCACAAACCAACAAAGGCTTGTCCAAATCCGATTCTGGGACACGCCCATGGGCCCCTTTTACCAAGGTGGCATCCAATGGAATCACATCCATCAGGTAACGAAAGCCGAGCTTTTTCTTGATGAGCTTGCTGCCCACCTTCAGCATGGGAATTGGGATGGCGGGATCCATAATCAGTTCCACAGGATCGTAACCTGGCTTGCGGTGGATATCCACACATCGGGCGTAGTCTGGGGCTTTGGCATCGTCCAGCCAGAAGTAGTAGGTAAACCAGGAATCGGCATCCGATACGACCACCAAATCCCCTGAGCGGGCATGATCCAAATGCGCCTCTTTTTTCCCTTGGGCATCCAGCACCTTTTCCACTCCTGGAAGCGCTTCAAGGAGGGCTTTCACCTCGGCAAGTAAGGACTGATCCTGCACGTGCACATGCGCCACCTGATGATCTGCTACGGCAAACACTTTCGAGGTCCCCGCATCGAGGGTTTCTAGACCCAGTTCATTTTTCACTTGAATCCAGCCCTTCTCCCGGAAAACCCGGTTGAGGTGAATCGGCTTAGACACGGAAGTAATGCCGTATTCGGAAAGCAGCAGCACCTGCGTTCCTTGACTTTCAAAGTAGGTAATCAGGTCCTTTGCCAGGTCGTCAATTTCCCGCAGGTCTTTCCCAATCTTTGCGAAGTCAATGCCGTACTTCTGTAAGGCATAATCTAGGTGGGGCAGGTAAATCAAGTTGAGTGTGGGAGAATGCCATTGGTCTACCTTTTTGGCCGCCTCCGCTATCCAGCGGCTGGAAGCAATCGTCGTGGCAGGTCCCCAAAAGCTAAAGAGAGGAAAGGGTCCCAGCTCCGCTTGCAGGCGGTCCCGCAGCTCCATAGGTTGGGAATGGCAGTCGGGCAACTTCCGCCCATCCGCTGGATAGAGTGGCCTTGGAGTCACCGCAAAATCTGCCGTACTGTACATGTTGTACCACCAAAATAGGTTGGCCACGGTAAAACTCAGATCTTCTTTGCGCAGCAAATCCCAAACCTTCTCGCCTTGTACGAGCTTGTTGGACTGACGCCAAAACTTGATTTCACACTCGTCCTCGAAGTACCAGCCATTGCCGACAATCCCGTTATCTGTAGGCCACTTTCCGGTCAAATACACCGACTGGGCAGAGCAGGTCACTGCCGGTAGCACGGGCTCCACCACCGCTTGATGCTTCGATGCAATCCATTGTTTCAAAAATGGGGTATGCTCACCAATCACTCTTGGTGAAAGGGCGACAATATCGAGGACAACGGTTTTTTTCATGGGTTAGAAAAGTAGAATGCCTAGGGCTGTTACTAGAGCTGCTCCTTGACCCAGGCCAACTCTCGGGAGATTGCATCCCCCAAAGTAAGGTGTGTGTCTTGTGGAAGAACTTCCCAGGTGTAGGTTTCCACTTCCAAGTGGTTGGTAATGCTTGGATTTGCGTTTACCAATTTCAATACCTCCACAATGTCCTCCTGGGTAGCCTGAAAGGTTCCATAATTTGCTAAAAAAATAGGAACATGAAAATGTACGCGCCACTCCAAATCCTGGGTATTCCCAAGTTGGGCAAGGGCCTGCGGCAAATCAGGATAGGAAGTCAATCCTTCTTCTTTTGTCCTCCCCACTACTTGGTGGAGGTAGGTGGTATCTGCAAATTCGCCTAGCCTTTTTCCAATGCTAAAACGCTCAAAAGGAGATTCTGGAATTAACAGTTTGAGCGCAGCAGAAAGTTGAATCTTTCCAATACCAATCCCCGCTTGCTTCAACTTTTTAAAAGCCTCCTTTGGCTTTTCGTATCCAATGGCAAAATGACAGACGTCGTAACATACCTGAAGGTGAGCCTTAATCAATTTTTCAGCATCTTTTGCTGTAATCCCAAGCTGCTTTGCTAGGCTAGTTTTTCCCATCGGGATTAGCCATTCTTTGAAATAGCGGATAAGCTCCTCTGAATTCTCAAGCAATCCATCCGGCTCTGGCTCAATATCCAAATGAAGAAATTTTCCAGTCTCTTGCTGCAGCCTTACCAGCTCTACTACCACGGCTATCAAATGCGTGGTTGCTTTTTCAAAGGCCTCATTCTTTTCCAAATCGGAGACAAACCAATGTCTGTACGATAGCGGAGAAGTAGAAATTCCACCTTCTACCCCTTCGGGAAGTAGCTGGGCCAATATTCTGAAGCATCGGAGAGTATAGGCTAGCCTTGCTTCCGTGGTCCAATCTGGTGCATGTACCTGTTCCTTCACCTTGGTACGGTGAAAGCCTCCGTAAGGGAAACAGTTGAGCGTAAACACGTAGGCGTTGGTCTGTTTCAACCAATCACTAAATTCTTGAAGTCGATCAGGCCGCTCCAATACCACTGCCGCTTCATGAGAAAGCCGAAGACCAATTCCAAAAGCGCCCTCGTGGGCCAAGCGCTTCTTTACTTCAGGAATGTAAATTTTTAAGTTCCGAAAGGTGGCGTCCCAACTTTCCCCAGCATGGATGTTGCTGCAATAGCTCAGGTGGATGTCCTTAATTTTCATAGGCAAAAATTAGCGCATCACCGGAGCGCATGCCGGTCTTCCCAGTTCTGAAGGAGATGCAAGGCTTTCACAATCAATTTAGGGTCCATCTGATGCACCTCCACGCCTCTTCCCAAGGCATCGAGTAACATGACTGTCAGCTTGCCTCCTAAGTGCTCCTGAAATTCTTTCAAGCCTTGAAGCAAGGCTTCTTCTTGAAGTTCCTGGGCATAAAGAACCAGCCCCAAGTTATGAAACAAGCTGAAAATCCGAATCAAGTCCCCTTCTCCGATCCGTCCTTGCAAAAAGGAATAGGCCGAATCTAGGGCAATGCCTATGGCAACTGCCTCTCCATGGCGAATTCGAAAGTCACTCAATTTTTCCAGTTTGTGCGCTGCCCAGTGCCCAAAATCCAGCGGCCTACTCGAGCCAAACTCAAAAGGATCTGCGCCCGCAATATGTGCCATATGGTGCTGTGCACTGCGGATAATGTGATCCTTCATGGGCTCCATCTCTCGGCGAGCAAGCGCTGCAGCTTCTTTTTCTAGCCACTCAAAAAACTCAAGATCTTTGATTAGTGCCACTTTGACTGCCTCCGAAATCCCGGATCTCCAATCTCGATCTTCTAGGCTTTCCAAAAAGTTAAAGTCATTGAGCACCGCAAAGGGTGGGGTAAAGGTACCCAGGTAATTTTTTTTGCCAAAGGCATTGATGCTGTTTTTGACACCAACAGCAGAATCATTTTGGGATAACACCGTGGTAGGAATGCGAATGAGGCGGATTCCTCGATGGGAGATCGCTGCAGCAAAGCCTACCATGTCAAGTACAGCTCCACCGCCTATCGCAGCGATGTAGGAATGCCGGTCGATGCCATGCAGGTGCGTAGCCTCCACCACCTGCTGGTAGGCATCTGGGTCGTTTTTACAGGCCTCTCCCCCAGCTACCACTAGCGGCTCAGCCACCAAGGTTAGCCGCGAGGGGTAAGCCGCTACATAGGTTTTGATTTGGGAAATCAACTCGGGATGGCATGCCGCTACCCCAGAGTCCAGCACAAAAAATACCCGGGCAAGCTGCCCTTCTGGAAAGATATCTACAAAAAGAGTTTGGCTTTCCGCAAACAAGTTCTCCGTGAATACAACTGGGTAGCGAAAGGGTACCGAGAAAGATTGTTGGAGAATCGTAGGCATAATGGGTGTGTATTACTCGTCTAGGTAAGCAAGTTGTGAAAGAATTTGAATTATTTAGTACTTAGGTCACTGCAAATTTTTTGGCCAAGCCCAAAGAAATGGGAAGCAAAAGCAAAATTACCAGGCCGATGGGCCAGCCCGAGAAGGCAGTTGCCAGGGTGGCATTCACCAAAATTAAGGAAAGTACGGCCGCTTTTACAGACTTCCCGATGTACTTGGGCTCCTGTGTTCGGATCGCTTGCAAGAGGGGTGGAAAAAGGCGATAGCCCAAGAAGGCTAAAAATGGCAAGATTTGGAGGTATCCCGGACTCTTTTGGTAGGCGAGCAAAAAAAGGGCTAGAAATATAGACGCATACATGGCTCCTCCAAGGAACAGCGCATTCCTATTTTTGCCATGCACCTCTCCTCTACTAATGATGGTGATCGCCGCTACATAGACAAGTGGAAGTAGCCCTAGGTACCAGTTACTCTCCAGCAAGGCAGGAACTACCGAGATCCCCAACAGGAGATTTCCTGTCCGACACAAGCCCATATTGATGGGTCCAAAAAAGAACTGATGCTTGCCCCAGTAGTCGTAGAGCAAGGCACATCCCGCTACGCCAATGGCAAGGATCCCGGCAAATTGATTGACTTGAAATGCACAAACAATCCCCGCTAAAAGTAAAATCGATGCCATTGCAATCGCCCCTTTTTTGGAAACTCGTCCACTGGGAATTGGGCGCTCAGGGCGCTCAACTGCATCCAATTCCGCATCAGCGATGTCGTTAAAGGCCACTCCTCCACCATACAATCCGATGGTGCTCAGCGAAAGCCAAAGCAGGTTCCACCAGTACAGTTGATCTCCATAAATCCAATTGGTGGCCATCCCATCCCAAGCTCCAGCGATGGCAAAGCCAGCCCAAATATCCGCCACTGCCGTCACTACATTTGCAGGTCGGGTGAGTTGGAGGTAGGCGAAAATCTTGGATTTAGCCATGGGTTAGTTTTCTACGCGGTCATCAGGACCCTCCACACGGGGAACCTGCCCACCGCGAAGAACCGAGTTGCCGCCCAGTTTTTTGGTTTGATCAATCGGCGCAGCCTTGAGCCAATCGTCCTCGTGCATTTGTCCACTCAAGCCAAATACGGTGAGTGCATTTTGGTAGGTAGTCAAGCGAACATGCTCCTCAGGCACCCCCATTTTGCGCATCAGCGCGGCAGTCTTCGGTACGGCAATCGGATCAGAAATCCCCCAATCTGCTGCAGAATTCACTATGATTCGTTCGGGACCATACTGCTTGACGATCTCCACCATCCGCTCGGAACCCATTTTGGTATGTGGGTAAATGGTAAATGCTGCCCAAAAGCCACGATCAAGCACCTCTTTCACTGTTTCCTCATTGTTGTGATCGACCACCACCCAATACGGATCCATGCCGTGCTCCACCGCCACATCCATGGAGCGGGTCGTGCCCTTTTTCTTGTCCCGGTGAGGGGTATGGATCAAAACGGGTAGCTCCACCTCCTTGGCCAGCTCGAGCTGCAGGCGGTAAAAACGATCCTCCGCTTCGGTTTGGTCGTCGTATCCAATTTCCCCAATGGCCACCACCCCTTCCTTGCCCGCATAGAGCGGTAGGAGTTCCATCACCTGTTCCGCCAAAGCCACATTGTTGGCCTCCTTGGAATTGAGTCCCATGGTGCAGTAGTGGACGATGCCAAACTGGCTTGCACGGAATCGCTCCCAGCCCACCAATGTGGAAAAATAGTCCTTGAAGGAGCCCACTTCAGTACGGGGCTGCCCCAGCCAGAATGCGGGTTCGATCGTGGCCACAATGCCCGCTTTGCGCATGGCTTCGTAGTCATCGGTAGTCCTGGAAACCAGGTGAATGTGGGGATCTATGTACATTTCCATGGGTAGATGCGGCTGTAATTGGGTGAATTTAGCGGTTGAGGAGCGATTAAACTCGATTTTTTTGAAATTCTATTCCTAGGTCTTCCCAGCGGTAGGCATCGGTAGCGCAGGCTTTCTGAAGCAAAGGATAGCCAGTCAAGAGTTCTTGTGCAGGAGGATAGCTGCACTGGTATGCGGCCAAAGCCCCGGCTTTTTGCTCCGTGGCATCCGAAGATGCCAGCACTTTTTTGAGATCATCCAGGTACTGGGAACCCATAAATGGCACGAGCAGGCGCCAAACTTCTGGCATCACTGCCCTGCCGGCTGCCCAGCGCTCGTGGGCAAAGTCGGTGGCCATGGCAGCAAGTGCTGCATTACGCCGTCGATCTAGGTCTTGGATGAGGTAGAGCGGGCGCTGCATAAAGATGGCTTTGAGGACCAGCTGATTCCAGTTGGCCTCCGGGAAAAAGCGCGCTGGGAAGGGATTGCGCAGCGCGATGGCATCAAAGATCAAGGACATATTCGTGCGGCATCCTTCAATGGCGCGAGGCAATAGCCCTTCTGAATTCGGGAATAGTGGCAAGGCGGCATAGAGCGCCTGCTGCTCGTACATATCCCCCGTTTCAAAGAGTTGTTGCAGGATGGCCTGCCAGGCTTCATTCTGAAAGGGCAACTGGAGTACAAGGTAGATTCGAGCCACTTGAAGGCTGTCCCAGGCAGATGGATCTACTCCCTCAGGAAGGGAGGATTTTGCTCCCTCCGTCCAGGAAACTGCCTCTTTCTTAAAATACCGAGAGGCCCGGGAAAAGGCAAGAAAGAAAGGATTCGGGGAACTGGAGGCCTTAATTTTTTCGGCTTGCTCCGCCAACCAGGCAAGGGAAGCTGGTTCCGCATTTGCTTCTAAGGCCTTTTTTAAAAATTCTTGAATCGGAGCTGTTGCCATGGGGAGATAGATTTACCAAACTTCTACGTAAAGAAACTGGAACCCGAAGAAAAATCCATCCTGTTTTAGACAAATGGAGGAAAAATAATACGGTCAACGGTCGACGGTCCACAGATGACAGCAATTTGGAAGTCAAATGGAGTAGGTTATCCACGGCAAATTTTGATGGAGAGCTGGGATCTGCCGTGGACCGTGGACCGTTAGCCGTTGACTAATTTTATCCACCAGCGGTTTCAGGAAAATTGAAGTTAATTCCTAGTTTTAGGAAATTAAATTCCCTCGACATGAAAATACGCAACAGCTGGTACCTAGGTCTTGTGTTTTTTGTTTCTGTACAGCTACAGGCTCAAAACCAAGTCATCGATGCCATCATCAAAGAAGCAACGGAAAATTCTAAACTAGAAGTTCTTGCTCATGAAATCATGGATGGAGTAGGCCCACGCTTGGTCGGCTCCCCACAAATGCAAAAGGCCCATGACTTGGCCGTCACCACCTACCAGAGTTGGGGCATCCCTGCCCGCAACGAAAAGTGGGGAGAATGGAGAGGCTGGGAAAGAGGCACCACCCACATCGATCTGATTTCTCCTTGGACCAGGTCCTTGGCAGGCACTCAATTGGCCTGGAGCCCTTCTTCCCCTCAGGGAGGCGTAAAAGGAGAGGTAGTCATCCTTCCTGAATTTGCCGACTCACTCGCATTCCAAAAGTGGCTTCCTTCCGTAAAAGGCAAGTACGTGATGATCTCCGTACCTCAGCCTACTGGGCGCCCGGACTACAACTGGGATGAGCACGGTACGCCAGAGTCAATTGCAAAGATGAAAGCGGCTCGCACAAAACTCACTGAATCTTGGACCAAGCGTCTTCAGGCTACAGGTAAAAACCGAAGCCAACTTCCCCTCGCACTTGAAAACGCAGGCGCAGCAGGCATCATCACCTCACTTTGGTCCAATGCCTTTGGTGCCAACAAGATTTTCTCTGCCTCCACCAAAAAAGTGCCTACCGTAGACATTTCTCTAGAAGACTATGGCCTACTGTATCGCTTGGCAGAAAGCGGCAAAAAACCACAGTTGCACCTCAATGCGCAGTCCAAAGAGACAGGCATGCAGCCAACCTACAATACCGTTGCTGAAATCAAGGGTAGTGCAAAACCAGATGAATACGTGATGCTTTCCGCCCACTTTGACTCTTGGGATGGCGGCACTGGTGCTACCGACAACGGCACGGGCACCATCTTGATGATGGAAGTAATGCGTGTCTTGAAGCAAGTGTATCCCAATCCAAAGCGTACCATCTTGGTAGGGCATTGGGGATCCGAGGAGCAGGGACTAAACGGCTCCAGAGCCTTTGTGGAAGACCATCCTGAAATGGTGGGCAAGATCCAAGCCCTCTTCAACCAGGACAACGGTACCGGCCGAATTGCAAATATTTCGGGTCAAGGGTATGTGGATAGCTACGAGTACCTAGGCCGCTGGCTCAACAAGGTGCCTCGCAACATCACCCAAGACTTGAAAACCGAGTTTCCAGGAAATCCAGGAGCTGGAGGAACAGACCACGTGTCCTTTGTGGCAGCGGGTGTTCCGGCTTTCAACTTGAGTGCCTTGCCTTGGAACTACTTCAACTATACCTGGCATACCAATTTGGACACCTACGACAAGATTGTATTTGACGACGTGCGCCAGAATGTAATTCTCACTGCGATCTTGGTGTACATGGCCTGCGAAGAAGAAGGACTTGTGTCCCGAAAGCAACGTATTCCAATCAATGCGCGTACAGGTGAGCCTGCCGAATGGCCTGGCAAAAGATCTCCAACAAGAAAAGGAGGGGTGAATTAATTGTCACACATTCTAGAAAGAAGGCTGTCCTGATTAGGGACAGCCTTTTTTTGGGTTCTTTCTTTGAAAGATTTAATCAATGCCAAAATTCTAAATCCCCCTTGCCCCCTTTGTAAAGGGGGAGTAGCACCACCTGGTCCTTAAACAGACACAGTTAATTCAAAAAGTTAATTTCTTAATTAATGTTTAATGGATGCAGGGATGTAATTCCCCCTTAACAAGGGGGCGAGGGGGATTTTAAGCTATTGACACAGCCTTTTTTCATTTCACACTTATTTCTTTTGAAGTTTCCCCGACACCCTCCACGTATTTGCCGAATTGTATTTCCCCACTACGAGCACCTTGAAGAAGTCCTTTTTGCCCAAGTCCGGAGGGAGCGCATACTGCTTCGCATCGGAAGGCACCTCTCCTAAATAAAAATACTCGTCCTGCCCTCCATCAGCAAAATGATCGGTAGGGCTCCAGTATACCTTCAAAAGGTCTTGCGCAGGATGGGCTTTCCAGGTCAATTTTTGGTTATGCTCACTGCCTTCTAGGCTTAGTTCAGTAAAAGATAGAGGGCCAGTCAAGGGATATCCATCCAGCTCCTGTTCCCGGAATTCCGGCAGCTCCAAGTTGTAAAATCGAAAAAAAGTAGGGAGCAGATCCACGTGAGCAGCTTTTCCAGAGGAAAAATGGGCATTCAGGCCGCTGGCGTTAGAAGCAATCCACACTTCCCGTTCCGCATCACTCTGCCCTCCGTGGCCTTTGCCTTCTGGCTCCTTACGCCCATGATCGGTAGTGACCCATAGCTGCCAGTCCTCGCCTTTTTGCTGCCGCTGCTGGATGGCCTGCCATATCAGTCCGACCTGGGCATCTGCCTTTCGAATGGCCACATCGAGCTTCTCACTTCTCCCAAACTTATGTCCCATGTCATCGGGGTACTGCAGGTATACCCAGGTCAAATCAGGCCCATATGCACTTAAGTAAGCTGCCGCTTCTTGGGCCACTTTTTGGTCAATTTGGTGAATATAATCCGACTGGTTGTCGTGGGGGTAGCCTGAGGTGTCTAGCTCTAAGCCATCCACTGCTCGGTCCAACATCAAGTGTCCTGTTTGAGGCAGGTTTTCTCCAAGCAGTTTGGTGCGGTTGTCCTGCCAAGTGGAGAAAATAGCCAACTTCGCATCAGGGCGAGCCTCGCGCAGATAGCGGAAAATCGTCCAGTACTGGTAATTGGGGGATTTAATACCATTGCCCCAAACTTGGTGCTTGTTCGCCCAAGTACCTGTCAAAATAGAATTGTAGCCGACGGCAGAAATGGTAGGAGATTCAGAATATCCTCCCTTTAAGCCTCCGGTGTAGGCCCGAGCATAGCCTCCCTGACTGGAAATTTGATCCAAATTGGGGGTCTCCACTCGCTCCAAATCCTGGGCTGGAATTCCGTCCAAAATGATAAATACCACTTTTTTCTGCTGTGCAAGCCCCAGCTGTACCCAACAGATACATCCAAAGACGAGGAGGAGGTGCTTGGTTCGCATAGATTTTTTTTTGGAAATAACGAAGAATTTTATCCTTTTCCCAAATTCTGCGAGGGAAAGAATCCGCTTATTCTAAAGACCGAATGGCCTCCACCGCAGCGCTGATTCGCTTTACAGGATCTCCAGCGATTATCTTAAAAGGGAAACCGCTTTGCTTAGTCAATTGCAGGTACTGTGCAAAAAACTCCTCCCGCATCTCCAGTTCGGGATGCTCCCGGAGCGGGTCCGCCTGCCAAGGAAGGTCGGGAGCACAAAGAAAAATTAGGTCGTAGGTTCGTCGAGCGAGTTCCTCCAGCACCCAAGGATCTACTTTCCCATAGCGGTGTTGGGACCAGACCTGAATCACGCGAAGGTCGGTGTCACAGAAGAGGTAGTTTTTTGCTCCTCCGACCCGTTCATCCTCCAGCTGCATTTGTTGCTTGCCGATTTGAAGGAGGTCTTCGTAGGCATAAGGGCGGTCTAGCTTTTCCAAGTACTCCCGAGCCACTTCAGGCACCCAAGGCTCCGCAAAGTGCAAGGCCAACTTTTCGGCTAACGTGCTCTTGCCCGTGGACTCAGGGCCCAAAATTAGAATTCGCTTAGGCCTGCTCATGGCTTTTGAAAGCTTTGATCCAAGTCAGGAGACCTGCAATGGCGAGGCCAGTGAAAAAAAGGTACTGAAAGGAAGTTAACAAAAGCCCTTTGTGAAAATAGAGGGGAATAGACACCAGGTCCGTTAAAATCCAAAAAATCCAGTTCTCCACCTTTTTCTTCGCCATCAGCCACATCGCTACAAAGGCCGAAGCAGTGGTGAAGGAGTCCCAATAGGGAACTGTACTGTCCGTAAACTCAAGTAAAACCCATGCCAATAAAGCAAAGGAAGCCGCAAAAATGGCCAAGGACAGGAGCCATCCCTTTCCATCGAGCCAAGTGACGGCTAGAGATTCTCCGTCCTTTTTTGGGGTATTCCAGAGGTACCAGCCATAGATGGACATCCCAAAATAGTAGGCATTGATGCCCATATCTGCGTAGAGCCCATAGTCAAAGCAAATCCACACGTAGATCAGCACCGAGACGATGCCTGTGGGGTACACCCAAATGTGCTGCTTTGTGGAAAAATACACGGATAGAATTCCCATAAACACCGCAATAGCCTCCAGCCAACTGAGTTGCTGCAGCCCTTCTGCCAAGCCCGTACGGAGAAATTCAAAATCCATGATGCGAAGAAAAGGATAAATTTGAGAGCGAAAACCTAAGCCATCGGTTAATTTAAGTTCCTTCCCCTCAAATTTGTGGCAAAGAAGTAACTTTTCCTGCAGTTGACGGGTTTGATTGCTAAATTGCACCCTATGACATTGCCTAGTATCTCGCACAGCCAAGACATCGATTCCCTCGATCCGAGAGACTTTATTTTGATTAAAAATGCCCAGGTCAACAACCTGAAGCACTTGAGTGTAGCCATTCCAAGAAATGCCTTTGTGGTCATCACCGGACTATCTGGGTCGGGAAAGTCCTCCTTGGCCTTTGACACCCTTTTTGCGGAGGGGCAACGCATGTATGTGGAGAGTTTGAGTTCCTATGCGCGCCAATTTTTAGGCCGCATGGAAAAGCCCGAGGTAGAGTACATCAAGGGTGTCTCTCCCGCTATTGCGATACAGCAAAAGGTAAGCACCAAAAATCCGCGCTCCACGGTAGGCACCACCACTGAAATCTACGATTACCTGAAACTCTTTTTTGCGCGGGTCGGCAAAACCTACTCTCCCATTTCCGGAAAAGAAGTCAAGCACCATACCGTCAGTGACATTGTAGATTTTGTGCATTCCTTTGAAGAAGGATCCAAAGTGATGATTTCCTGTCCGCTCCAACCCTCAGGAGATCGGAAACTAGAGAAAGAGCTGGAGCTACTGCTTCAGAAAGGATATACTCGCGTGTTGAAGAATGGGGAGGTTTTGCTTTTGGAGGAACTGTTGGAACGAGGGAAAATCGAAAAAGGAAACTATGAAATCCTGATCGATCGCTTGACCGTCCAAAAAGAGGACGAAGACAACCAATTTCGACTTTCTGACTCCATCCAAACCGCGCTCTTTGAAGGGCATGGAACCTGCAAGGTCACCCTTCCTGAACTAGAAACGCGTGTTTTTTCGGATCGATTTGAACTGGATGGGATGACCTTTGAACTCCCCTCCGTCAATTTCTTTTCCTTCAACAACCCCTATGGGGCATGCAAGCGCTGCGAAGGCTTTGGAACCGTTTTGGGAATCGACCGAGATCTGGTCATCCCCGACAAGGAACTTTCGGTGTACGAGGGAGCCATTGCCCCTTGGAGAGGAGAAAGTGGGAAAGGCTGGTTGGAACCGCTGCTGAAAAAAGGCATCGACTTTAATTTTCCCATCCACCGCGCTTACCAAGACCTCACGGAAAAGGAAAAAGAGCTTATTTGGACAGGCAATGCCTATTTCCGAGGACTAAATGAATTTTTTGAAGACCTCGAGTCCAAGACCTACAAAATCCAGTATCGGGTGATGCTATCCCGATTCCGGGGACGAACTGCCTGTCCGGATTGCCGCGGCACACGCCTGCGGAAAGATGCTTCCTATGTAAAAATCGCCGGAAAGTCCATCACCGACCTGGTGTTGATGCCCATTGAGGATGCCCTCCACTTTATCCAGACGATCCAGCTTTCTGCGCACGAAACCAAATTGGCCAACCGACTCTTGAAAGAGATCAGCAGCCGATTGGAGTTTATGAACCAGGTAGGACTGGGGTACTTGACGCTCAACCGCCTTACCTCCAGTCTATCAGGAGGCGAATACCAGCGCATCAAGCTGGCCACCTCGCTGGGATCTGCTTTGGTGGGTTCCATGTACATTTTGGATGAACCCAGCATTGGGCTGCATCCACGGGACACCGACCGACTGATTGAGGTGCTCAAAGCCTTGAAAAATCTTGGAAACACCGTCATTGTGGTTGAGCACGAGGAAAAAGTGATGCGAGCGGCTGACCAAATTATTGACATTGGGCCAGAAGCTGGGGTGAAGGGCGGAGAGCTGCTTTTCCAAGGTACCATACAGGAACTCATCTCCCGCGGGAGCACCCACACCGCAAAATACCTTCGCGGTGAGGAAAAAATATTCACCAAAATAGGCAACCGCAGTTGGAAAGACTCCATCTGGGTGAAGGGCGCTCGCGAAAACAACCTGCAAAATCTTACCGTACAGTTTCCCCTGCATACCCTTACCGTCATCACCGGAGTATCGGGTTCGGGCAAGTCTACTTTGGTGAAAAAGATCCTTTATCCGGCGCTTGGAAGACTGCTGGGCACGGTGATGGACGAAGCTGGGAAGTACGATAAGCTCGAGGGGGATTACAAGAAGGTCACGCAAGTGGAGTTTGTGGATCAAAACCCGATCGGCAAGTCCTCCCGCTCCAACCCCGTCACCTACGTGAAGGCTTATGATGTGATCCGCACCCTCTTTTCAGAGCAGCCGCTCTCCAAGCAGCGGGGCTACAAGCCTGCCTTTTTCTCCTTCAATGTGGATGGAGGTCGCTGTGAAGCCTGCCAAGGCGAGGGGAATGTGACGGTGGAAATGCAATTTATGGCCGACATTCACCTCACTTGTGAGTCCTGCAAGGGGAAGCGCTTCAAGAATGAAATCTTGGAGGTCACCTACAAGGACAAAAACATCTCCGAGGTGCTAAACATGACGATTGATGAAGCGATCGATTTTTTCGGAGAAAAGGCCCAGTTGATCAATCGCCTGCTCCCGCTACAGGAAGTGGGATTGGGATACGTTGGAATGGGTCAGAGTTCGAATACCCTCTCAGGGGGCGAGGCACAGCGGGTAAAGCTGGCTTCCTTCCTTGGCAAAGGGGGCACCAAAACAGGCGATCACATCCTATTTATCTTTGATGAGCCGACGACGGGGCTTCACTTTCACGACATCAGCAAGTTGTTGCACAGCATCAATGCCCTCATTGAGCAAGGGCACTCCGTACTCATCATCGAGCACAACACCGAGGTGATCAAGTGTGCGGATTGGGTAATTGACTTGGGTCCTGAGGGAGGAAATAAAGGAGGGCATCTGACCTTTGCCGGTACTCCTGAGGATTTGGCAAAGGAGAAGGGGAATTTTACGGGAATGTATTTGTAAAGTATCAAGTAGCTGGTATCAAGTAGCAAGACGCTTCCAGAAGCAAGAGCCGAGAGACAAGAGATTAGATACTATTTTGCTGGCATAGCCGCATGTTTCCCAACTTCGACATTCTTCACTCAGCGTTCAGCGTTCGATATTAGTTTAAATCTCGTAATTCGTATCTCGTATTTCATACTTTGTACATTGTACTTGGTACTTTGTACAATCTTGATACTTGCTACTAGATACTTGCTACTAAAAGTACCACTCCCTTCCCAAGCATTCTACGATCCATCAGATCCTGCAAGGCCTGGGGAGCATCGGCGAGCGAGTAGCGTTTTCCCACATGCTGGGCGATCGTCCCCTCCTCAATCCAAGCAAGCAGCTGGCGGGTATTTTGTAGACTGGACTTCGGTTCGAGTTTGGCAAACTGACCCCAAAACACGCCAACCACCGAACAGCCCTTCAAGAGGGGAAGGTTCATCGGGAGCTGCGGGATTTCTCCATTTGCAAAGCCGACCACCAAATAGCGCCCTTTCCAGGCCATACCACGCAAAGCGGCTTCGGAAAACTTCCCCCCAACAGGGTCGTAAACCACATCCACTCCTCGCCCTCCGGTCAATTCTTTAATTCGCGTTTTCAGGTCCTCCGTTTCGTAATTGATCGTTTCCACCGCCCCCTTCTCTCGGCAAAGGGTTAGTTTTTCTTCCGTAGACGCGGCAGCAATCACCCGAGCCCCCATCAGGGTACCCAATTCTACTGCTGCCAAACCCACTCCTCCTGCAGCCCCTAAAACCAAGAGGGTTTCTCCTGCCTGCAGCTCGGCACGATCTTTCAGCGCATGGTAAGACGTGCCGTAGGTATACAAGGTGGTCGCCGCTACCTCTGCGGAGAGGCTTTGAGGTATGGGAAATACCCGATCTGCATCTACGGCAACTTTCTCTGCAAAACCTCCCCAGCCACAAAGCGCAAGCACGCGCTGACCCAGCTCCAGTCCCTGTACCTCATCCCCAAGTTCAACAATAGTTCCTGCCACCTCTCCACCGGGAGAGAAAGGCAATACGGGGATAAACTGGTACTTATTTTGGATGATCAACACATCCGGAAAGTTGACACCACAGGCCTCCACCGCGATCAATACCTGCTTGGAACTAGGAATAGGGATGGGAATGTCCAGTACCTGCAAGGTATCTGGAAGTCCAAAGTGAGTACAGACAACTGCTTTCATGGTAGGGAGTTTTTGCCGAAGGCGTGGAGATACAAAAGAAGGAAAAAAGAAGGAAAATTGGCTCGAAAGGGATAATTTTGAGACAAATTCACCCCTAAGACTTTCTTCCATGTCCGTAGCTGCCTACCTCGAAAAAAACAAAGATCGCTTTTTGCAGGAGCTCTTTGACCTCCTCCGCATCCCTTCGGTAAGTGCGGATCCCAAATTCAAAGGAGACGTCGTAGCGGCAGCCAATTTTGTCAAAAACTCCCTCCAACAGGCAGGTGCAGATCGGGTAGAAATCTGTGAAACCCCAGGCTTCCCAATCGTCTACGGAGAAAAAATAATTGACCCAAATCTCCCCACTGTCTTGGTCTACGGCCACTACGACGTGCAGCCTGCAGATCCCTACGAACTCTGGGATTCCCCAGCTTTTGAGCCGATATTGAAGAAAACGGCCATCCACCCCGAAGGAGCTATTTTTGCGCGCGGCGCTGCAGACGACAAAGGGCAGTTCTACATGCACATCAAGGCCTTTGAAGCGATGATGGCCACAAGCGACCTTTCCTGCAATGTCAAGTTTATGATCGAAGGGGAAGAGGAAATCGGCTCGGACAACTTGGACAAATTTGTCCTTGCCAACAAGGAGCGCCTCAAGGCAGATGTCATCTTGATCTCCGACACACACATGATCGGCATGGACAACCCGTCCATCACAGTTGGCCTTCGCGGCATGGCTTACATGGAAGTAGAAGTGACAGGCTCCAACCGAGACCTGCACTCCGGTACCTACGGAGGGGCTGTGGCCAACCCAATCAACGTGCTTTGCAAAATGATCGCGTCCCTCAAGGACGAAAACGAGCACATTACCATCCCTGGCTTTTACGAGAAAGTGCAGGAACTCAGCGCAGCCCAGCGCCAGCGCCTCAATGAAGCTCCTTTTGATCTTTCCGAATACAAAGGCAAGTTGGACATTCAGGAAGTGCATGGCGAAAAAGGCTACAGCACCATCGAGCGCATTGGCATACGTCCTACGCTAGATGTCAACGGCATCTGGGGAGGCTACACCGGCGAGGGAGCCAAGACCGTTCTTCCTTCCAAGGCTTTTGCTAAGATTTCCATGCGCTTGGTCCCTGATCAGGACTGGCACGAGATCGCTACCCTTTTTGAAAACCATTTCAAAGCCATTGCTCCAGCATCGGTGACCGTCAAGGTAAAAGCACACCATGGTGGCGCTCCTGCAGTGGTGTCTGACTCTTCACTTGGCTACCAAGCGGCAGAAGCAGCCATGGAGGAGACCTTCGGCAAAAGACCGATTCCTACCCGTGAAGGGGGATCCATTCCTATCGTGGCCCTCTTTCAAAAAGAGCTCGGCTCTGATCCCATCCTATTTGGTTTTGGACTAGACACGGATGCCTTGCACTCGCCTAATGAGCACTATGGGGTGAAAAACTACTTGATTGGCATCGAAACCATCGCTTCCTTTTTCAGACACTTTAGTGCCCTTCAAGGAAAATAAGATCGTCCCTCCACCCTACTCCAAACAAAGAAAAAACCTTAACCACTCAGTTTTGTTCCCTCTAGGTAAACCCTGTATTTCATGACTCGCTTCCAAAAAAATTGCCTTCTCCTCCTTGCGCTTGTGCTGCTGATCAGCCCTTGGGCACAGGCTCAGTTGGTCAAGCCGCCAGTCTGGAATGTCCGCCTGGAAGGCAAGGACCTGATGGTTGGGAAGCAGGCCACCGTAGTGCTGGAAGCGCAGATTCCCATGGGATGGTACGTGTATTCCAATGATTTCGATAAAAGCTTAGGACCCTTGCTAACCGAATTTGTTCCTGGCAGCTCAACGGATTATGCGGTGGCCGGAAAGCTTCAGGGTATCCAAGCCAAAAAGAAGTACGACGAAGTTTGGGAAGGGGACATTACCTACTTTATGGGCAAAGGCCGCTTTGAGCAGCCCGTCAAACTGCTCAAAACTTCCGGAAAAATTACCGGCTCCTTGGAGTACCAAATGTGTACGGACCTCACCGGGCAGTGCATCAACTACGAGTTGGACATTGATATTCCATATACCGCAGCAGAAAATCCTGCAGCTACCGAAGACCTCCAAAAAGAAGCCGCCACCCTAGAGGAGGCTCCTCTTGAGGAAGCGAATCCTAGTTCCCCTCCCACAGATGGGTCTGATTCTACAAACGCAGTAACTGCCGACTCAACTTATGCAGCAGCCTCCACTACGGATGAGTTTGCAGGAGAAGAAGAAACGGCTTCCCTTTGGGGCTTTATGGTGCTGGCCTTCTTGGCCGGCCTAGCCGCACTGCTGACCCCTTGTGTGTTTCCAATGATCCCGATGACGGTAAGCTTCTTTACGGGAAGAGCTAAAAAACGATCCGAAGGCATACGCCAGGCATTTATTTACGGCATTTCGATTATTGGCATTTATACCATCGCAGGCACAGCCGTGGCAGCAATTCAAGGGCCCGAGTTTGCAAATTGGCTCGCTACCCACTGGGCTCCCAATGTCTTTTTCTTCGGGATATTTGTGGTATTCGCCTTGGCCTTTTTGGGGATGTTTGAACTCACACTTCCATCTAGCTTTGTGAACAAAATAGATGCAAAAGCTGAAAAAGGAGGGCTTGGAGGCGTGTTCTTTATGGCCTTTACTTTGGTGCTCGTATCCTTCTCCTGCACAGGCCCTATTGTCGGTTCGATTTTGATTTCCTCGGCAGGGGGAGAACTGGTAAAGCCCGTATTAGGCATGTTTTCCTTTGGCCTCGCCTTCGCCATTCCTTTTACCTTATTTGCCATTTTCCCAGAATGGATGCAGCGCCTTCCCAAATCTGGGGGCTGGCTGAATACGGTGAAGGTGGTCCTGGGATTTTTGGAATTGGCCTTGGCCTTCAAATTCCTCTCCATCGCCGACCTGGTCTACCACTGGGGAATCTTGGATCGAGATGTCTTCTTAGCGATATGGATCGTGATCTTCTCTGCATTGGGCTTGTACCTCTTGGGAAAAATCAGACTTCCGCACGACTCCAAGATGGAGCATCTGGGAGTGCCTCGCTTGCTGTTGGCTTTGGTCACCTTTGCCTTTGTGGTCTACATGATTCCTGGGCTTTGGGGAGCTCCATTGAAACTCTTAAGCGGCTACCTGCCTCCAATCACCACCCAGCAATTTAGCTTGACTGGTGGCGCCACAAGCAGCGAAACATCCTCTTCCTCTTCTGAAGTGGTGCTCTACGGTGACCTGCTCAAAATCCCCCACGGCATTCCTGGGTACTTCGACTACGAGCAAGCCCTTGCCGCTGCGAAGCAGGAAGGAAAGCCATTATTGATTGACTTTACAGGACACGGCTGTGTGAATTGCCGTAAGATGGAGGAGAATGTCTGGGTGGATCCTCAGGTGATGAAGCGCTTGAAAGAAGACTTTGTAATGGTGGCCTTGTACATCGACGAACGACTGGAACTCCCGGAGAGCAAGTGGTACACCTCCAGCTACGACGGAAAGGAGAAAAAAACCTTGGGCAAGCAAAATGCCGACTTTCAGATCACCCGATTCAACAACAACGCACAGCCCTACTATGTCATCTTGGACCACCAGGAAAAGCTCCTAGCCACTCCAAGAAGCTACAACACGGACATTGCTGCATTTGTGGAATTTTTGGATGGGGCGAAAGCCAAGTTTCAGGCCACACAAAAGTAATCAGACCCCAAAAAACCGCGGATCAAAGGGAAAATCTACCCTGCTCTTCACTTGAATCTGAGCAAAATCTCGGTGCAGGGGATTCAGCAAGTAATTGAAATCTCCAGGCACTACCGCCGAAGGTACTTGCAGAAGGCAACTTTTTTCCGCTGCCACAAATTCATCACCGAGCTGCTGGGTCTGAAGCAGGTGTGGAAAACTATTCCAGCCCTCAGGCAAGGTCTCAAGACCTAGCTGCATCATACTCACCTGTCTAGGAATTTCTAATTCGACCATCTCGTAGTCACTGGGCAATAGGGATAGCGAAAGGTGAACGGCCACTTCTGCCATGGCCAAAGCTCTGCTATCTGCACAATAAATTAGTGGTGTTCCTTTGGAATTCCATCGGTTGCCAGATCGAGAAGCCCCTTCTCCCGATAAGGGATTGGCGTACTTTTTCCGCACCAAGCGATAGACCTGCATCAGACAAAGATCCCTTGGTCGATGCGATGCAACTCCTGGATGACCAGCTCTTGGCCATAGGAATCCTTCAACAACTCCAATGGCATCTTGCCGCCAAGTGCTGGACTGGCAGCGTTCAACCAGGATTGGAAATCCTCTGGCGTATCAAATACCTCCAAGCCCAGGGCAGTCACTTCCGCTAGCTCAAGGATCTTCTCGGAATGGATGGACTTGAAGAGGTAGTCCGGTTCTTTTTTGTAGCGCTGCAAGGACTTGAGCGAGATGTCCAAAAAATCCGACCACTCCTCGTCTGAAAAAGGAGCCATTTCTTTTATTGTCAAAAAAAGCGAGGTAGGGATCCCCTTGCGAATCAACTCCACCAACAGCATGCGATCAGCAAAAAAAGCAGTCAACAACAACCCTTGAGTCGAAGCCTGCTGCTTTGAATAGCGGGGCAAAGACCTGGCATAGGAGGCCATTTCTTCCGCTACGAGATGGACTTTTGCGGGGGGAGATATTGGATCCATAATCAAGAAAATTGTCTATGAATTTAAGACAATTTTCTCAGCATTCAAAAAATAGGAAAGTTTTTTACGGATAAATCTCCTCTAAAATCTGCGCGAGGCGCACGCTAGCAGCAATCAAACGCTCTTCCGCAATGCTGAAATTCTGATACAAGTAGGGGTAGCTGATCTTTTTGTTTTCCGGCAGGTTGTACACTTGAGGTCTGTAGCTCACCGCCTCCTTCAACCAATCCTGCATGGTGGCAGCGCGGTAGGAAGCCTGCATTTGGGGTGTCAAGCGACGGTACAATTCTTCCCCCAATTCGGTGTAGCTCATGCCTTGGCGATCGATCATGCCGCTATCCCAGAGGGCATGCAGGTTGGTCGGCTGCCCAAAAAACTCAATTCGCACATCGTTTCCTCCCTTATCCGTACCCGTACCTACGTGCAGCGGCTGGTGAATGTCCTCCACCATGTGGATTAGCATCTTTAATTTTTCAGCTTCCGTTTTAGGATCCAATCCCCCTTTTTTGAGCTCTGCTTTGATTCGCTTAATGGCCTCGTAGGCATCTCCAGTTTTTTCCTGCGTGTTGGCATCGTATTCCCCATTTTTACTGTTCAGGTAATGCCAGGTGGTCGCATAGTCGTAGCTTTTGTCGGAGCGAATGTCATCCATCCAAGTGCCGCTTTTGCTTAGCGAAACCGGGTGCAGCAGGCTCTCCACTTTTTTGAGTGTGGATTTTTTAAGCTGCTTCTCTGCCATCAATCCAATCAGGTAGTGACCCAATTGTCCCCAAGCAAAGGCTGGAGAAGCACCCAAGGTGAATACTAAAGTAAGGGCGAGTGAAAGCGAATAGATTCTTTTCATAATTGGAAGTAGAATAGTCTGTTAGGTAGAAGCCAGTTCGGACACTGCAAGCCAAGCCATGAGTCCGGAACCAATTTCCAAAGCTTCCTCCTCAATGTCAAAGGTAGGTGTATGTACACCTGAGGTAATGCCTCGGGCTTCGTTGCGAGTTCCCAAGCGGTAAAAGCAGCCATCAATCTCCTGAGAGAAATAGGCAAAGTCCTCGGCAGCCATCCAGATGTCCAAGTCAAGGACATTCTCCGCGCCCAGGTAGTCACGGGCAGCTTCTACGGAGCGAGCTGTCAATTCAGGATTATTTTTTAGAAAAGGATAGCCCTTTCGGATTTCAAAGTCCAGTTGTCCACCCATTCCCTCCACGATTCCTTCGGCGATTTGACGCATCTTCTCGTGTGCCTTGGCTCTCCAGGCTTCATCCAAGGTGCGGAACGTACCCTGAATTTTGACCTCGTTGGGAATGATGTTGGTGGCCCCCAGTGCCTCCACCCGTCCAAAGGAAAGGACAGAAGGGATCTTGGGATTGGCTACGCGGCTGACGATTTGTTGTAGGGCTACCAGTAAATGCGCAGAGATCAAGACGGGGTCAATGAAGGTTTCTGGCATGGCTCCATGCCCTCCTTTTCCTTTGATGGTCAGGTACAGCTCGTCTGCACTTGCCATGTAGAGGCCTGAACGAAAGCCCACCTTGCCGGCAGGAATCATGGGCATCACATGCTGACCCAGGATATACTGGGGACGGGGGTTTTCGAGCACCTTGTCCTTGATCATTAGGGAAGCTCCCCCAGGAATGATTTCTTCTCCAGGTTGGAAAATTAGTTTGATCGTCCCCTCAAATTGGTCTCTGACTTCATTCAAGATTTTTGCAGCTCCCAAAAGAGACGCCGTGTGCGCATCGTGGCCACAGGCATGCATCACTCCTGGGTTTTGAGATTTGTAGGGCACCTCATTCGCCTCAATAATCGGCAAGGCATCCATGTCTGCGCGAAGGGCCACTACCTTTTTATCGGGATTTTTCCCCTTGATCAGTGCAGACCAGCCTGTGGTCGCTTTGGATTCGATCTCGGTAATGCCGATCGCTTTCAACTTTTCTGCTACAAAGGCTGCCGTTTGAAACTCTTTAAACGAAAGCTCAGGGTGGCTATGGAGGTGGCGGCGGAGATCGATGACCTCCTGCTTGTAGGCTTGAGCCAGGGATTTAATTCTGTCCTTGAGCATTGGCGGGGGAAGGTGGAGTGTACTCTTTCCTTAAAAATCGATCTTGGATGATTCGTGCTGCCGGAAACTGGGTTTTCAGCTGATAATACGCGGGTTGCGCTTCAATTTTAAACCCATAGCCCCCAACTTTGATCAAATAGCGAGGCTGCTGGTATTGCATCTCAGCAATTAGCTCTGGAAATAAGGCCGAGAGCGTCTCTTTGGTTCGAAAGGCTTCGTTTCGATCTACCCCCGAATACACGAGCACCGTAAACCCGCTGTAATAGGGTTCCGTCTTGGCTTTTTCGTAATTCTTGCTTATTCGTTGCGCAAGCACTTGATCCACAGATTGGGAAGAGGAGGGCAAGGAAGGGGTCACCTCCTGCAAGGCCTGCTTGTAATCAGGAAAGTCAGGAAGTCTTTCGTTCAGATTTTCTTGGTACTTAGAATAGTCTACTGCCACCGCTTGCGGAAGCCCTGAGGTGGTTTTGCAAGCCCAAAACAGAAATACAATTCCTAAGATCCAAAAATTCTTCATGGCTATCAGCTTTCTATGACTACACAATTTCCTTGTTCGATGTCTTGCTCTACGCTTTTGTATTTGACATCTACCTTGGTGCTGCCGTCTCGGTATTGTACCGAAACTTTATCGTTTCTACCGTAGACCTTGTCCACCTTTCGAGGGGCAACAGGCTGTGGAGCAGGTCTACCTGCACTAGCAGCTGCGGCCGCCGCACGGTTGGCGCCTGGATTTAGGGTACTTCCAACCTCTGCTTTGGAGGCTTGAACGCGTGATTCAGAAGCACGCTGAGGTTGCGGCGCTTGCTGTACCTGTGCAGGATCCTGCTTGGGCAGGTCAGCACGGGTGAGGAAGGTCGTCATGTCTTCGTTGAGCTTGCCTACAAAGCGTTTGAACATCTCAAAGCCCTCAAACTTGTAAATCAAAAGCGGGTCTTTTTGTTCGTACACCGCATTCTGAACAGATTGCTTCAGGTCATCCATGTCACGAAGGTGCTCCTTCCAATTTTGGTCAATGATGGCCAAGGACACGTTCTTTTCAATGGCTCGAACGAGCTCCTGTCCATTGTTTTGCAGCGTTTTTTCTAGGTTACACACTACCCCAATTTGCTTGACTCCATCCGTAATCGGCACTAGAATGTCCTTCACGGTAGCGCCTCGCTCTTCCTGAACATTTCTGAATACTGGAAGTGCGGTTTGTGCGATTTGCGCGTTTTTCTTTTGGTAAAAATCAAAAGCCGAGGCATACAACTCTTGGGTGAGTTTAGCGGAATCCTTTGATTTGAGGTCATCATTCGTCACCGAAAAATCCACCCCTAGGGTCGTGAATACCGTCATGCGCAAGTTTTCTGCATCCCCGGTGGACTTGCCCATTTCGATGAGGTTTTCACTGACATCAAACAGGATATTGAGAATGTCTAGCTCCAAGCGATCTCCCTTGAGTGCATTTCTTCTTCGCTTGTACACGGCCTCACGCTGGGAGTTCATCACATCGTCGTACTCGAGCAGGCGCTTCCGCGTTCCGAAGTTATTTTCCTCCACCTTTTTCTGTGCACGCTCGATGGATTTGGTGATCATGCTGTGTTGAATCACTTCCCCTTCTTCCAAGCCCATGCGGTCCATGAGTTTGGCGATGCGGTCCGATCCGAAGAGACGCATCAAACTGTCTTCCAGGGAAACAAAAAACTGGGAGGAACCCACATCCCCTTGACGACCAGAACGGCCACGAAGCTGACGGTCAACGCGACGCGATTCGTGACGCTCCGTACCGATGATGGCCAAGCCTCCTGCCTTTCGGGATTCAGGGGTAAGTTTGATATCCGTACCTCTACCCGCCATGTTGGTCGCAATAGTCACCGTACCAGGCTTCCCTGCTTCCGCCACAACTTCCGCTTCACGGGCGTGCTGCTTCGCGTTCAAAACCTGGTGATTGATTTTTTTCAAGGTCAGCATGCGGCTCAGCACCTCGGAGATTTCTACCGAGGTAGTACCTACCAGCACCGGTCTGCCCTGAGCTACCAGTTCATTGATTTCGTCCGTCACCGCGTTAAACTTCTCGCGTACGGTTTTGTATACCTTGTCTTCACGGTCTTCACGGATGACCCCTCTGTTGGTAGGGATGACCACCACGTCCAACTTGTAGATTTCCCAAAATTCCCCTGCTTCTGTTTCTGCAGTACCCGTCATGCCAGCGAGCTTGTGGTACATGCGGAAATAATTTTGCAGGGTAATGGTCGCATAGGTTTGCGTAGCATCCTCCACCTTTACATTTTCCTTGGCTTCAATCGCCTGGTGCAGGCCGTCAGAGTAGCGTCTGCCTTCCATCACACGACCCGTTTGCTCGTCGACAATCTTCACCTTTCCATCCACAAGGATGTACTCCGTGTCTTTTTCAAACATGTTGTAGGCCTTGAGCAGCTGATTGACCGTATGGATACGCTGTGCCTTGATGCCGTAGTCCTTGATCACCTCTTCCTTGCGCACCAACTTTTCAGTCTCATCCAAAGAACTGCTTTTTTCCAAGTCGTTCAACGCAATTCCAATATCTGGTAGGATAAAGAAGCTAGGGTCCTCATTCTTGGAAGTCATGGTCTCAATGCCTCTATCGGTAAGATCGATCACATTCGTCTTTTCGTCGATGGTAAACAACAGCGGCTCATCTGCCTCAGGCATGTTGCGCTTGTTGTCTTGAAGGTAGAAGTTCTCCGTTTTCTGAAGAATCACGCGGATTCCCGGTTCAGAGAGGTACTTGATCACGGGCTTGTACTTGGGAATACCTCGGTAGGCCCTGAAGAGCGCTAGCCCTCCTTCTTTTTCGTTGCCGTCGGCGATCGCTTTTTTCGCTGTAGTCAAAAAGCCCTGCACCAACTTGCGCTGTTCATCTACCAAGGCCGCCACGCGGGGCTTCATCTGGTCAAACTCGTGTACATCTCCTCGAGGAACAGGTCCAGAGATGATCAAGGGAGTTCGGGCGTCGTCAATCAAGACGGAGTCCACCTCATCGACCATTGCAAAATGGTGCTTTCCTTGTACCAAGTCTTCCGCCTCTCGCGCCATGTTGTCACGGAGGTAGTCGAAGCCAAATTCATTGTTGGTTCCGTAGACAATATCGCATCCATAGGCACGCTTTCGGCCTGGGGAATTGGGCTGGTACTTGTCGATGCAGTCCACTGAGAGGCCGTGAAATTCAAATAGCGGTGCATTCCATTCGGAGTCACGCTTGGCCAAGTAGTCGTTGACAGTGACCAAGTGTACGCCTCGCCCAGAAAGGGCATTGAGGAAGGCGGGGAGGGTAGACACGAGGGTTTTTCCTTCTCCAGTCCCCATTTCAGAGATTTTTCCTTTGTGGAGCACCATGCCGCCGATCAGCTGCACATCGTAGTGAACCATGTCCCAGATCACTTCGGTGCCAGCTGCCATCCATTTGTTGTGCCAAATGGCTTGATCACCTTGTATCTGTACATTGGCTTTGGTAGCAGCAAGTTCCCGATCCCGAGGGGTGGCGGTTACTTCCAACTTTCCTACTTCCTTAAATCTTCTGGCCGTTTCTTTTACTATGGCAAAGGCAGTGGTCATCACCTCGTCCAGGACCTTTTCCAATTCGGTGTCGCGCTCCTTTTCTAAGGCGTCAATTTGGTTGAAGAGCTGGTCCTTTTGGTGTACTGCCTGTGCAGGCAAAGCCTCTATTTGGCTTCTGATGTCGGTAATTTTATCGTCAATTGCCTTGAGGTGCTCGTTGATGCGCGCACGAAGGGCATGGGTTTTTTCTCGAAGTTGATCGTCAGATAAGGAGGCCATTCCTGCAAAAATCTGGTTGGTCTCGGTTACCCGTGGAAGAAATTCTTTGATATCTCTGTCGGATTTGGTGCCAAAAATTTTGGCCAATCCTTTTGCAATAAAATCTAGCATACGATTGTGTCTGTACCCTTTTTTGGGGACTTAAAAATACGCGGTTTTTTTAGAATTGGTACTGCTTACTCCCTTGTAATTCACAAAGACCTTTAGAAACTCGGCAACTGGATCTGTCCGGCATAGACCTGCTGAGCCGGTCCAATCAGCCAGATGTTGTCAAATCCCTCTAGTGCATTGCCTTCAAAGGTCACCCGCAAATTTCCTCCAAGGGTACGGATTTGGATACTTTTTTGTTGGGTGAGTGCTCCGCAAACGAGCGCAGCAGCCGTCACACCGGTGCCGCAAGAAAGCGTTTCGTTCTCAACGCCACGCTCAAAGGTGCGGACGAAAATCTCGTTGTCGCTGACCTTTTCGACAAAGTTGACATTGCTGCCACCGGGAGCGTAGCAAGGATCGTGGCGTAGCAGCTGTCCTTGCTCCAGGACGGGATAGTCTTCCAAATCCTCCACCCAGCGCACGTGATGGGGAGAGCCTGTGTGCACAAATGCATCGCCCAAACTTTCGGAAATGTGGGATACCTT
>CAMDLI010000003.1 GCA_945901615.1 Spirosoma fluviale | reverse complement strand
GCTATTTTTGGCTTTTGTTTCCAGACGTACTCCATAGGGTAATATTACAAGTATTTAAGAAGCAAAACCCAAATTCTTGGGTCTAGACCTTTCTTAGTACCGTGATTCGCTCAAAAAGGTTCGAAAAATTAATCCTTCCGGTTCCCTCGAGAAGCCCACCAAAGACTTACGGGGAAAACCAAGGCCCTTAACTTCAAGGCATTCTTTTGGCTAAAGGTAAGCTGGGTATTCTGGTGTATTTTTTTGTACCATCGCGCCGCAGCCCATCCATGCCCTAGGACAGCCACCAGCAATAGGGAATAGACAAGTAGTTCTACCATCTTAATTTTTTTGAAGGCACAAGGCCGCCCAGTTGTCCTTGGTGGTCTGCATCGTTAAACTGAGTCCCTGCGCCGAAGCTGCATGCACTAGGTCTGCTATGTCTTCAGAATAAAAACCGCTCAAAAGCAGCAGCCCTTGATCCGTGAGCAAACTTGCGTAGATCTCTAGCTCATCGAGCAGCACGTTCTTATTGATGTTGGCCAAAATAAGTGCATAGGGTCCTTTGGGCTGCACCTCACGGATGGTACCCAAACCCATGCGGGTGGCTACCTGGTTCAAGTCAAAATTCTCGTTGCCATTGTCCACACACCAGGAATCGATATCGAAAGCCTCCACCTGCTTGGCGCCGAGCAAATGGGCCATAATCGCCAAGATGCCAGTGCCTGATCCTACATCCAACACCCGCTTGCCTTGGTGATCTATTTTCCCTTGCATGGAAAGCAATTGAAAGGTGGTAGCATGGTGTCCAGTGCCAAAAGACATTTTTGGGTTGATCACAATTTCATACTGGAATCCTGGTTGAGGCGCGTGGAAGGAAGCCCGCACATATACCAACTGATCTACTTCGATTGGGTCGTAGTTTTTTTCCCACTCTTCGTTCCAATTCACTTTGGGCATGATTCCTTCCACCAAGGTGAGTGCTGCAGCCTCGCGGTAGCTGGCGATGACTTCGTCAAAGGAATCTCTGGCAAACTGGTCTTGCGGCACATAGGCTTCAAAACCAGTTTCTGTTTCCAAAAAGGAATCAAAGCCAACCGCTGCTAATTCAGCAATCAGGATTTCCCGGTAATCCTCCAGGCAGGTAATGCTCACTTGTACGTAGTCCATGAATACATTGAATTGGGTCAGATTTTCAGTATCCGAGAAAGGCTGTTAAAACCCCTCAACTGAGGGGCTGGAATTAGAAGGATTTTACAATTTCAATAAAGTCACGAGATTTGAGGGAAGCCCCTCCAATCAATCCGCCGTCCACATCAGGTTTGCCAAAGAGTTCTTTTGCATTTCCTGGATTGGCCGATCCTCCGTACAAAATAGACGTTTGCGCAGCAGCAGCCTGTCCATACTTGCTGGCCAGATGGCCTCTTAGTGCTGCATGCATTTCCTGGGCCTGCTCAGCGGATGCCGTCTTGCCCGTACCTATCGCCCAGATGGGCTCATAGGCAATGACTACTTTGGAAAATTCTTCAGGAGTCAGGTGAAACAAACTTGCAGTCAGCTGTGCTTTTACCATCTCTTCATGGGTGCCTGCCTCACGAATTTCCAAAGACTCCCCACAACAAAAGATTGGGGTCAGGCCATGAGCCAAGGCTTGGTTGACCTTGGTAGCTAGAAGGGTATTGTCCTCCTTGAAATATTCTCTACGCTCGGAATGGCCCAAAATCACATAGGATACTCCAAAAGAAGCCAGGATCTTGGCGGACACCTCCCCAGTGAAGGCTCCCCCCTCTTTTTCAGAACAGTTTTGTGCGCCCACAAAAATTCCAGCCGTGTCACCTACCAATTTCTGGACCGGATACAGGTGTGGGAAGGGTGGATTCAGGACTACCACCACATCCTTTATGGCCTCGTCTTTGTACATATTGACAAGCTCACTTGTGAGTTGCTGTCCCTCCTCAAAGCTGAGGTTCATCTTCCAGTTGCCGGCTACTATTTTCTTTCTCATGTGTAGAATCTCTTTTTTTAGGTTTGAAAAAACTTGAGCGAAAGGTAATTTGCTTCAAAATTACCAAAAATGTCCAGTTGGGGAAGAGATAACGGAGAGCAGACACCAAAAAAGAATTGGAGTCTCGAAGAGGCAAGGGGCAAATTGGAAACCTATTGCTCCTACCAGGAACGCTGTGTCTGGGAATTGCGGCGAAAACTTTTTGAAAAAGGGATTCAAGGCCCAGCCGTGGAGACGATACTTGCCGAATTGGAGGCTAGTGGATTTGTGGATGAGGAGCGCTTTGCCCGCTCCTATGCCCGCGGAAAATTTCGGATCAAAAGATGGGGGAAAGGGAGAATTAGTCAGGAGCTGAAACTTCGACAAATCAGTTCGGCACTCATTCAACTGGGCTTGTCAGAAATTGATGGAGACGAGTACTTTGCTACCCTCGAGCGGGAGGCAGAAAAAAAGTGGGAAAAAACCAAAGAAAAAGACGCTTACAAAAAAAAATACCTAGTCACGCAGTACCTGATGAGCAAAGGCTTCGAACAAGACCTCATTCAAGAGGCCTTGTCCGCCTTAGTTTCTAATGAGAATAAGTAAGAGATTACCAGCTTCCTCCAGCACCGCCTCCACCAAAGGAGCCCCCGCCGAAGCCACCAAAGGAGCCGCCTCCTGAAGAAAAATCTCCAAAAGAGCCGCCGCCGCTGCTTCCTCTACTTCCGCCTAGCGCATTTGCCAAAAGGAGGGTCGTCCAAAAATCAATTCCTCCACCTTTACCACCCATGTGGTTGTTGTTATCCTTCCGGTTTTTAATAATCGGCAAGACCACAAAAATAAAAATAAAGAAGAGGATGAATAGAATACCCAAAATAGGATTGTCTTCTCCATCCGACATCACCTCATCAGCTTTGTACTCGCCAGAGGCCAACTTAAAGATCATCGTAGTGGCCTCATCCAAACCTAGGTAGTAGGCCTCCGTCTTAAAATTGGGAAGAATCAAGTTGTTGACGATGCGCTTGGCCAAGGCATCGGGTATTGCCCCTTCCATCCCTCTTCCTGTGGCAATAAAGACCTTGCGGTCATTCATCGCTGCTAAGATGAGGATTCCATTGTCCTTGCCTTTGCCTCCAATACCCCATTGCTCTCCCAATTGGAAGGCGTAATCAGAAATCTCGTAGACCCCTACTGATCCTAGAAGGACGATAGATACCTGTGTGGAGGTGCTGTCCGAATAGGCAAGCAGCTTCTGCTCCAGCTTACCAAGCTCCTCGGCACTCAAGGTGCCCGTAAAATCATTGACTAGGCGAGGAGGATTGGGGGCTGCAGGAAAGTCCTGTGCAAATGCAAGGCCTTGAAGAAGAAATAAAGCGAGTACTACTACTAGCTTACTTGCCGAAAGATACCTCATTGGATAGTTCGTTTTGGTCATCTTGGTGATCGTATGGAAAATGGGTTTTCAACTGATCCCCAGCATGGTGAATGCCTTCAATGAGTCCTTCAGTAAACTTGCCCTGTCGAAAATGATTCGCCATCAGGTCTTTGGTGCTCTCCCAGAAGTCTGCAGGCACCACTGAATTGATGCCTGCATCTCCTAGAATTGCAAATTTGTGATCTTCTACAGCTAAGTATACCAAAACACCATTTCTGTCTTTAGTTTGGTACATTTTGAGCGTCTCAAAAACCTTCGCGGCACGGTCCAGAACAGAACCCTTGCAGGTACTTTCAATGTGCACCTGAATCTCTCCAGAGGTTTGAGTTTCTGCAGCTTTAATTGCAGCAACGATTTCTGCCTTCTGCTCTGGAAAAAATAGTTTGGATGCCATGCGCTTAGAATTGAACTGTTGGAGCTTTGTCAGCACCAGCAACTGCTTCAAAATATCCTTTGGCTACGAAGCCATACCAGCCTGCAAAGAGATTGTTAGGGAACACTCTCAAAGTAGAATTGTAGCCCTTTACGGACTCGTTAAAATTTCTTCGCGCTACGGCGATTCTATTTTCTGTTCCTTCCAATTGTGCCTGAAGCTCCAAGAAGTTTTGATTCGCCTTTAGGTCTGGGTATTTTTCAACAGTCACCAACAAGCGGCTCAATGCACCAGAAAGTTGATCCTGTGCTTGTTGAAATTCAGCAAGCTTTTCTGGAGTCAAATTAGTCGGGTCGATCTGAACAGATGTAGCCTTAGAGCGAGCTTCAACTACGCCAGTAAGTGTTTCCTGCTCAAATTCTGCATAGCCTTTGACAGTGCTGACCAAGTTAGGGATCAAATCAGTTCTTCGTTGGTATTGCGTTTGAACTTCAGCCCATTCGCCATTGATACCTTCTTCTAGTTGTACAAATTGGTTATAGGTCCCTACTGCCTTAGAATAGATTAAAATGCCTAGCACGAGAAGGATGCCTACGGGAATTAAGATTTTTTTCATGTTGTTTATTGGTTAAATCGAGGAGTTACACGGAATTTTTACTGGTTCGTTGTGTTAAGGTACAAAGTTAGCCAAATTTTCTTTGCCTACAGAAAAATCAAATCTGCTTTTTTAGTTGCAGCCGAACCTGAAGGTCAACGTATTGCGTGGCATCGAGGGAGGAGTAGCGCCTCAAATCAAGCACCACAACTCTTCCAGGCTCGGAACGGAGTAATTTCACCAGCTGCTCCATCTCCCAAATCAGTACAGGCACCGAATCGATGCGTAAGATTTCGTCAAAGGGAAGTATTCCTGCCAAATGTGCCGGGGAGCCTTCACGCACATCCCCGATGTACCAGCGCTTCTCTTTGGTTAGCCTTTTCTTGACCACCATTCCACTCATGTCAAACTCAAAGGGTTGGTAAAAAGTGGCACCAGGTCGCACATAAAATCCATTCCTAGGGTAGTCCAGAATGAGCTTGGTTTTCCCCAGTACCTCAGCTCCCAGGCTCCCTTGCCTTCCACTTGCTTGAATGAGCGCACTGAATGTGCTGGGTTCGGGATAGGAGGTAATTACCTGCTGGAAAAACAAGCCCCGCATCGAGAGGCGTTCTACTCTACCCAATTCCCCGTAAAGCACGCCGCCAAGAGATTGCCCGAGCTGCGTTTCAATGCGTTGCTCGGGAAGTTTAATGTCGGCCGACGTTTCTTGGTTGAGCAGAAGCCCATGATTTGCACCCGTATCCACCAGCACCTTTGCCTGAATAGTGGCTCCTTCCTTCTGATGGACCTTCACGTTGACGTAGGCCTTGCCATCTTCCAATTGCATCGGCAACCTTCGGTACAAGGGGGGCTTCCAAGCCAAGCCCTCTGGCTGGTAAAAGGTGATGATCGCTTGATCGTAATCGATCTTTACCGCATTGTGCTTGAAAAATTCGTGGCCCAAAATCCCATACACAGGGATGCCGATCACCGACTCCAGCTCGAGAAAATCTTCTTCCAACACCAGCAAACTCTGTAACCTACCTTCTACTCCCCCCAAATCAAGGGTATTGGTAGGGGAGACACGTGCCCAAACAGTCGTACTCCCATCCGCTCCCACCATGCCCACGCGTCGCGAATAGCTCAATCCCAAGGAATCCCCCTTGGATTTACTGAAGAGGAGGTTGGCCTTTACCCCTGTGTCTAACAAGAAATACATCGGCAAACTCCCATTGATGGAGACAGGCAGAAGAATCAGGCTATTTGACGCTAAAAAAGGCACTTTCACCTTTTTTTGGTCCCCCGTAATAAAAAATCCGGGCACCTGCGCTCGCAGAGGCAGCACAGCTAGCAAAAGCACAAACAAAAACAGGGATCTCAGCTTCATCTCCTTCACGAATCTATTCCTATAAAGTACGAAATTTTTACCCCCCAGTTCAAACAAAATCCAAGAATTCTGCTTGGAAGATCTCCCTTCTTTCCTTGCCAAAGCATCAAGAAAAGTAGATATTTATCCCTCAACCCTTTGGAGATGGCCGATACCGCATTAATTGAAAAAGCAAAAAAGATTTTTGAACACTTCCTCCTTCGGCAAGGCAGCAGAAAGACGCCAGAGCGGTATTCCGTTTTGGATGAATTGTACCTCCTCCCCGAAGACGAGCATATCGATGTGGAAGGGCTATTTTTAAAAATGAGAAACAAGGGCTACACCATCAGCCGTGCCACCATTTACAATACCTTGGATTTACTAGTGGAAAGTGGACTCGCCGTAAAACATCAATTCAAAGATAAGGTAGCCCTCTACGAGCAAGCCCTAACTTACACCCATCACGATCACCACGTCTGCAACCAGTGTCGAAAGATTCGTGAATTTTCGGACCCCAGGCTAACCGAAATTAAGGAAAGTATGAGCAGGGAGTTCGATTCCACGATTACCAGTCACTCCTTGGTGCTGTATGGGGACTGCCAAATCAAGAACTGTGCCCACCTCTCAGCAGCTACCCCGCTCTAAAAAACTTGCGGTAGATGGGCTTTCGGTACCAAAATTGAAGCCATAAAATGGGGTAGAGCAAGGGAGTCATCCAGGCATAGGCTCCTTCAAACTCAATTTCATCACTAATTATGCTTCCGGAAGGCTGCGCCAAAATCCGATGGCAATGCCTCCACTTCCCCAGGAAAAAAGGCAGGACGATGCCCTCATCCACAAATAGGAATTCCTTCGCATCGCAGTGATCTTCTGTGATTTTGCTGGTCCAATTTTGCTTGAAAAAAATAAAATTCAACTCCAAGTCTACGGTATCTCCGGCCTTACAGCCATCAAAACGGAGCACCTTCACGGGCGGAAAGGGAGGGGCCAGCTTTGCAAATAAGGATTCCGTAAAGCCTTCCTTTACTTGAAGGTGAGACTTTTCCACGGCCGTTTGAAGGTTGATTTGCATCAGAAGCTAAGTACAAATAGGAGAAACAAAATAAGCCAAACCGCATCCATAAACTGCCAATAAACAGTAAACAAGCGGATTCTTAATTTTTCATAGGGGTTGGTTGCCCAGACTAGCCTTCGCACGACATCCTGTTGTGCTTTTCGAAATTCAACCAATAGGATAACTGCAAAAGTCATCGCCCCAAGGAGATGGAGCACATGGATTCCGGAAAGTACATACAAAAACGAGCCGCTGGGAATCCCCGTAAAATTGATGCCTCTATCCGTGAGCTCTTTCCAGCCGAAAATTTGAAAGGCAATAAATAAAAGCCCCAAAATAAAGGTGGATTTCAACGAACGATACAGTTTATCAATGTTTTCTTCCTGGTAATGAAGACGCATTTTTACCGCCGTATACCCAGAAAGTACGAGAAGAAAAGTGGATACCATAAAGGCAAATGGCACCTGCTCATTTAATCCTTGGAGGTATTCCCGCCCTGAAAAAAAGAAGGACAGGGCCAGAAACAAGAAAATAATGCCGCTTCCAAGCATCGCCAGGTACAGCAAGGTCTCGTAGGGATGTTGCTTCTCTATCTTTTGGAACCAAGTTTTCGTAGGAGGGGTTTGTCTCATCGAGTGAAAAACATTTTTAGCGCGGCTTAGTTCAAAAAATGTCAATTTCAGTTGTATTCCAAAGGAATCCCTCAAAAAAACCTAGATTTACAGCCTTCAATCTCCTAAACCAGCCCTTTGTGGATAGACCTTCTTTTCTCTCCATTTACCAGTCAGACCCTATTTTTCAAACTTTAGCCCACCAATTAAGTGCCGGGGCTCCTTTCCAACTGCAGGTAAAAGGTCTTTCAGGTAGCTTAGACATGGTTCTATTGGCAGCCTACTTTGCGCAGCAAGGTGGTTTTCATTTGGTCATTGCCCAAGACAAGGAGGAAGCCGCCTATTTAAATTCTGATCTCCAAAATTTATTGGGCAACCTAGATCAAGGCATTTTCCCAAGTAGCTACAAGCGCCCCTACCAATACGAGGAGGTAGACAATGCAAACGTACTGCAGCGCGCAGAGCTCCTCAATCAGCTACTGGAATCCAAGGGTAGCCCTCGTATCGTGATCACCTATCCCGAAGCGCTCTATGAGAAGGTCATCAACAAACGTTCTCTCGTAGAAAACACCTTTACAGCACGGGTTGGAGAGGCTGTGGACATGGAGTTCGTCACTGAGATTCTCTCCACCTATGACTTTGAGAGAACGGACTTCGTCTATGAACCCGGGCAATTTGCCATCCGTGGTGGAATCTTGGATGTATTTTCCTTTAGCAATGAATTCCCCTACCGACTGGAATTAGTCGGGAAGGAAATCGAAAGCATCCGCACCTTCGATCCAGAAACACAACTTTCGCTACAGTCAGTCCCTTTTATTTCGCTCATTCCAAACGTTCAAACCCGCCTGCTTCAGGAGGTGCGGCAGTCTTTCCTCAGTTTTTTGCCAGAGAAAGCCATCCTCTGGATCAAAGATTACCAACTTACACTGGATGTGATGGACGAGTGCTTCCAAAAAGCTGCACAAGCTTTTGGTCAGATGGCTGGTTCAACTAAGAAGGAGGCCCTTGTGCTCCAACCCGAACTGTTGTTTGAGCAGGGAGCAGATTTTGTCGAGGCAGCAAAAAAGTTTTCTATAGTAGAATTTGGCAGGCAATTTTACTTGAAAAAAGCCACCAAAGTCAGTTGGGAGAGCCAGCCACAGCCCTCCTTCAATAAGAATTTTGACCTGCTCGTTGCCAACTTGGGAGACAATGAAAAGACAGGCTTTCTCAATCTAATCGGGGCAGAGAACGAGAAGCAAATCGACCGGCTTCAGGGAATTTTTCAGGAATTGGACCCTACCCTACAGGTGCAAAACCTGTTGCTCAGTCTCCGCGAGGGCTTTGTCGACAAGCAGGCCAAACTCGTTTGCTACACCGACCACCAGTTATTTGAGCGTTTTCACCGCTACAAATCCAAGAGCAAATCCACCGCCTCAAAGGCCCTCACCCTCAAAGAAATTAAGGCCTTACATCCCGGTGACTACGTGGTCCACGTGGACTATGGAGTGGGGCGATTCGCAGGACTAGAAAAAGTAGACGTCAGCGGCAACATGCAGGAAGCGGTTCGATTGATTTTCAGAGACGATGACCTGCTGTATGTCAACATCCACTCGCTACACAAGATTTCGAAATATTCAGGCCAGGAAGGACAAGCACCCTCCATGTCCAAGTTGGGCTCGCCCGACTGGGATAATAAAAAAGCACGGGTCAAAAAACAGGTCAAGGACATTGCCAAAGACCTGATAGCACTCTATGCCAAGCGCAGGTCTGCCCCAGGCTTTGCCTTTTCTAGAGATTCAGTATTGCAGGTGGAGCTGGAATCCTCCTTCTTGTACGAAGACACGCCAGACCAAGCTGTTTCAACGGCAGACGTAAAAGCAGACATGGAAAAATCCTACCCCATGGATCGTCTCGTGTGCGGGGATGTAGGTTTTGGCAAAACAGAGGTAGCCATCCGTGCCGCCTTCAAGGCAGTCAACGACAGGAAGCAGGTAGCCATCTTGGTACCCACCACGATCTTGGCCATGCAGCATTACCAAACCTTATCCGAACGTCTTGAAAATTTTCCCGTCAAGGTGGACTACCTCAACCGATTCCGGTCTGCCAAAGACATCAAGGCCATCAAAGAGCAGGTGACCTCTGGGGAGATTGATATCCTGATCGGCACGCACAAAATTGTGAGCAAGGACATCGAGTTTAAGGACCTTGGACTACTCATCATCGATGAGGAACAGAAGTTTGGGGTCAAAGTAAAAGACCAACTCAAAAACCTACGGGTCAATGTAGATGTGCTGACACTTACTGCCACCCCAATTCCGCGTACCCTCCATTTTTCCTTGATGGGCGCGCGTGACCTCTCAATAATCGCCACTCCTCCACCCAATAGGCAGCCGGTAACTACAGAGGTGCAAACCTTTGAGGAGGAAGTCATCCGTGATGCGGTCTCCTACGAATTACGACGAGGAGGGCAGGTGTTTTTTGTACACAATCGGGTGGGAGAGATTGACAGCATTGCCAACCTAATTTTGAAATTGGTGCCAGATGCACGCGTCATCGGTGCCCATGGTCAGATGGATGGAGATAAGTTGGAAAAAATCATGGTGGACTTCATCAACCACCAATACGATGTCTTGGTGTCCACCAACATCATCGAGTCGGGTCTAGATATTCCGAATGCAAACACGATTTTGATCAACCGAGCACACATGTTTGGGCTCTCCGACCTCCACCAAATGCGTGGTCGCGTGGGGCGAAGCAATAAAAAAGCCTTTTGCTACCTGCTCACCAGTCCACTATCGGGGCTTACTGCCGAAGCACGGAAGCGACTTCAAACCCTGGAGGAATTTTCTGACCTGGGCGATGGTTTCAAGGTGGCCATGAAAGATTTGGACATTAGAGGAGCAGGCAACCTTTTGGGTGCAGAGCAAAGCGGGTTTATCACCGACCTGGGATTTGAGATGTACCACAAGATCTTGGACGAGGCCGTGCAGGAATTAAAGGAAAACGAGTTTGCTGCCTTATTTGAGGAGGATCTAAAAGAAAAAGTCAGCGTGCTGGTTCAAGATTGCACGATTGAAACGGATTTGGAACTCTTAATTCCAGAGTCCTATGTGAGCAACATCAGCGAGCGTCTGGGACTGTATTCGAAGTTGGACGGTCTTGAAAAAGAAGATGAACTAGATCAATTTGGTCAGATGCTACAGGATCGATTTGGTCCAGCTCCTCAGGCTGTTCAAGATCTCATGGAAACTGTCCGCTTGCGTTGGCAGGCCGAAGAGTTGGGAATAGAAAAGTTGGTGCTCAAGGCTTCTCAAATGAAATGCTACCTCCTTCCCTCGAGCAAAGAGTCTTTTTATAATTCATCCGTTTTTGGGAACATGATGAAATTTGTACAACAACATCCCAAGTCTTGTAAAATAAAAGAGCATAAAAATCGTTTGATTCTCAGCGTAGATCAGGTGCTAAGTATACAAAAGGCACAGCATTTGCTCAGAGAAATGAAAATTTCCTAAGCTTATACCTTGTATAATCAAATGGGAGAGGCAATACACAGTCTAATTAGCCTGTGGAAGATGATTTAAGTAAATCATAGTGAAGAAATCACTTGAAAAAAATAGTACTGTTAGCATGAATTTACTACGAGATGAAGTGAGTTTTTCCGTGTAAACAAGAATCAATTAAACAACAAATTTAAAACGGCTTTGGTGCTATTACCTAAGTCCTTGTATATTAGCAACAGAAATAGACCAAACACTTACCACCTATGCGTCTACCAAACAACTGTAGGAGCTGGGCCATCGCCCTACTACTTATATCAAGTGCCATTTTATCCTCTTGCCAGAAAAACAATTCGTACGGCAGAAGAACTGCAGGCGATCCTGGCAAAAAAAGCCCAACCACTGGTGCAGACTTCTCCTTTGACGTGGAAGACTCTACCCAATTTTTTGTGTCTAGGGATGCAGAACAGCTTCCTGGCCCCAACTTAAAATTGATTCAAGGCGGAAGAGCCATCCTTGGCTCACAGGAAGAAGATGTAATGGCTTTTCGTGACAACCTCGAAAGAACTGTCTCCATTTCTACCTTTTGGATGGATGAAACCGAGATGACCAACAACGATTACAAGGAATTTTTATTTGACATGAAAAAGCAAGTCAGCAAAGATTCCATGGACAAGCTAGAGCCTTCCGAAAAAGTATGGCGCGGCGCCATGTCCTTTAATGACGTTTATGAGTCCTACTACTTCAGGTTCCCAGGCTTCAATTTTTACCCAGTAGCCGGCGTATCTTGGAGCCAAGCAGATGCTTATGCAAAGTGGAGAACAGCCTACGCACAAAAGGTAGTTATTGAGGAACGAAAAATGGACACGACACTTACCCGATCCCAATTGATCGAGCTTGGTGTGGTGATTGCTGAATTTAGACTTCCAAACGAGGCGGAATGGGAATATGCTGCCAAGGCCATGATTGGAACTCAATACCTAGACGAAAACCAAGAGTATGGACGTATTTATCCTTGGGATGGTAGAGGAGTAAGAAATCCTTACGATAGTAGAGGTAAAAAAGGCGCCAAGCAAGGTGATTTCTTAGCCAACTTCAAGCGTGGTAGAGGTGACTATGCTGGTATCGCAGGTGACCAAACCAACGATGGTGAAATCATCCCTTCCAATGTGTATGACATGGCTCCTAATGATTTTGGCTTATACAACATGGCAGGAAATATGAACGAATGGGTGTATGATGTATACCGTCCACTTTCCTTCCAGGATGCGGATGACCTCAATCCACTTCGTAAAGATGGCGTCTATGACGAAAAAGAAGCCTATGGAACTTCCTTATTCAATGACTCCATCCGTGTCTACAAAGGTGGTTCATGGAAAGATGTCACCTACTGGCTAGCCCCAGGAGCACGCCGATTCATGCATCAAGATTCCTCCACCAACCACATTGGATTCCGATGTGCAATGGTATCTCTGGGAGCGAGAGGGAAATAACCTTACCCAGCACAAATCTTCAAAGGCCCAACTTAATGTTGGGCCTTTTTTTTTGAGGTCATAAAATGCGGTGAATCCCTATTTTTTCAAAAGGAGTCAAATCTTTGGAAATCGTAAAAATGATTCTTACAAATCAGCTCCCCACATAAAGATCAAGAACAATACCCCAAGTGCAATTCGGTACCAGCCAAAGGCCTTGAAGCCATGGGTAGAGACGTAGGTCAAAAACAATTTAACTGCCCCCCAAGCAGAGGCAAAGGCCACTACAAAGCCAATCCCCAAAAGCATCAACTGCTCGCTGCTAAAAGCGAGATCGGTTTTGAGAAGGTCATAACCCCCCGCTGCGAGCATGGTGGGCACGGCAAGCAAGAACGAAAATTCGGTAGCCTGTCGTTTGTCCAAGCCATTAAATACCCCGCCAATAATCGTGGCTGCGGCGCGAGAAGTGCCTGGAACCATGGATAGACATTGGCAGAGCCCGATGAAGAAAGCGTTTTTGTAGGAAATATCTTCTACCTCCACCACGGTGCTGCCTTGAGCAGCGACTTTTTTATCGATAAAGATTAGGATTATCCCTCCCAAAATAAGGGAAACCGACACGACGATGGGATTAAATAGGTAGGCCTTGATGTAGTCGTAAGCCAAAAAACCCACTACCGCTGTGGGAAGAAATGCGGTAATCAACTTGAAATAAATAGTCAAGTTTCGGAAGAACCGCTTGATGTACATCAAGGCAATGGCCAGGATGGCGCCCAATTGAATGAATACTTCGAAGGTCTTTACAAATTCATCCTCGTGAATGCCCATGGCTGTGGAGGCCAAAATCATGTGGCCAGTGGAAGAAATGGGTAGAAATTCAGTAAGTCCTTCGACTATGGCAATTAGGATGCTTTGAAAAAGAGTCATGCAGTGCGGGTTTCCAACACAAAACTAATCATCATGGGCAAACCTCAAGGGAATTTTCTACGTCTTCAAAGAATTAACGGCCAAGCCTTGCGTTTGCCTAACTAAATTGTTTGATTTAATACCAACTCTACACCACATGAAAAGACTACTTTTTTTCCTCCTTCTAGGAAGCTACGCCCTCCAAGGATTCGCTCAGGACCTCAAGGAAGTCACCCTTACCAACCAGATCAAGGAGGTCACCCTCTTCTTGTCTGGGGCACAAGTATTTGAAACAGCCACTGGCACCCTTCCCGCAGGAGAAACCGTGCTACTGGTCAAGGGTCTCTCTCCATTTTTAGATGAAAAAAGCATTCAGGTGAAGGGACAGGGCAACTTTACCATTCAGGCGGTCAACAAGCGCCTAGATTTTCTCCACGAGAAAGAGGAAGGAGAAAAAGCTGAAGCACTGGAAAAAGAAATCGCTGAAATAGAAAAACGCCAAAGTAATTTGCGCAATCGGCTTCAGGTACTTGCCACTAAAATGAGCGTACTTTCGGCCAACAAAAGCATTGGCGGTAGCCAGGCGGGCACGAGCATGACTGCGCTAAAAGCAACCTTGGATTTTTTTGATGCCGAACACACCAAAATTGCCAACGAGGAATTGCAAATCAATACGCAGCTAGCGGCAAATGACCAGGAAATTGAGGCCCTTCGGAACCAGCTGTATGCACTCCAACAAAGCGACGATAAAGCCAAAGCTGAGATCAGAATCCGTGTAAAAGCAACCAACGCCGGTCCGGCTACCTTTCAAATCAATTACTTGGTATCCAATGCAGGTTGGTATCCTAAATACGATGTGCGCGTCAAATCCATCACCGAGCCACTTCAACTGCAGTACAAGGCAGAGGTATTCCAAAATACAGGAGCAGATTGGAAAAACGTCAAACTCCGCTTTTCCAATGCCAACCCCAACCAAGGAGGGCAGGCTCCAATTATCGACAAGTGGGAACTCAACTATGCCCGATACACTACAGTAAATAAATTTGCAGTCCCACAAACACCCGGCGCAATTAGCGGATTGGTCCTGGATGAGCAGGGACAAACCCTACCGGGTACTACAGTCTTGGTAAAAGGGACCACAATCGGAACATCCACGGATATGGAAGGCAGGTATTCACTTACCTTGCCCAACACCGCAAAAACCTTGGTTTTCTCTTTCATAGGCATGCGTACGGAAGAACTGCCAATTCAAGGCAGATCCAATATGAATGTGACCCTTATGCAAGAAAATCAGGTGCTGTCAGAGGTGATGGTTACCGGAAGCTACAGAGAAAGAGAGAAAAAGGCATTGGCAGGGACAAACCTTACCCTCAGAGGAACTAGCTCCATGGATGCTGCTCCCCTGATGACCTCCTTTGTAGAAAATCAAACGACCGTGGAAATTCAAGTAGCCGAGCCCTACTCCATCAAAACCAATGGGGAGCGAACTCTTGTGGATTTGAAAACCTATGAGATACCGGCAACCTACCTCTACATCGCCATCCCCAAACTAGATAAAGACGCTTTTCTATTGGCCGAAATGGCTGACTGGAGCCAATATAGTCTCCTTGAAGGAGAGAGCAACCTCTATTTCGAAGATGGCTTCGTGGGAAGATCCATCCTCAACCCAGCAGCGCTTCAAGATACCCTTCAGATCTCCATGGGTCGGGACCGATCCATCGTGATGCAGCGCGAGAAAGTAGACCAATTTTCCAAAAAACGGACCATCGGGGCCAACATCACCGAAAGCCGTGGCTATGAAATCACACTAAAAAACAACAAATCCCAGGCCGTAACCCTGCAAGTCAAGGATCAAATCCCCGTTTCCGTCAATTCGAGTATCGAGGTCACTACAGGTGAACTCAGCGGTGGAGTTGTAGACCCCGTAACAGGAATTGTAACTTGGGAGATCTCCCTTGCTCCAGGAGGGCAACAAAAACTTTCCCTGCGCTACGAGGTGAAATACCCCAAGTCAGAACGAGTAATTTTAGATTAAAAAGAACAACCATGAAAAATGTATTTGAACCAGCGGTTACCGCTGAATTGATCCATCGAATCGAAAACCTTTCTCCGCAAAGCCCTGCACTCTGGGGCAAAATGTCTGTTGACCAAATGCTGGCCCACTGCTGTGTAGCCTACGAAATGGCCTTTACTGACAAGCACCCCAAGGCAAATCCCCTGATGCGTTTTCTATTGAAGGCCTTCGTCAAGCCAGGGGTGGTGAATGAAGTCCCTTTCAAAAAAAACCTGCCAACAACTCCTGCTTTCCGAATTAAAAACAAAAAGAACTTTGCAGAAGAAAAGGGACGACTCATTGCCTTTCTCGAGCAAACCCTTGCTGCTGGGGAAGCCGGATTCGAAGGAAAGGCATCCCCTTCCTTTGGCCAGATGTCTGCCAAGGAATGGAATAACCTGCTCTACAAGCACCTCGACCATCACCTCACCCAGTTTGGGGTCTAAGTGAGTAATCCATGGCCAAAAGAATGCGCATTGAAAGACTAAGCAGCTGGCGAATCGGATTTTCTATTGGATTCGCCAGCTGCCTGCTTTCCTGTTGCAATCCAAAATCTTCCCATGAATCCCCTCCGATCGGAGAAAGTTCCCTTGCGCAAAAAACACCCCCTGCCTCAGCCAATACCCGTTTTTCCTGGGTAGGTGCCTACGAAGGCGTCCTGCCTTGCGGGCACTGCGAAGGCATAGAAATCTGGCTGACCCTAGGCGAAGTAGGTACCTTTGAACTAAAAACCAACTACCTCGGGCTGAATGATGCACGCGAGGAGCAGTTTACTGGGAAGATCTCCTGGGGGCAGAAAGACAGCACCCAAGTCCAGCTGCTAGGCATGATCGGCGATATGCCAGGACGCTACCTTCTCCAAGAAAACGGGCTCCTCCACTTGGATGCCGATGGCCAAAAAATAACAGGCCCCCAAGCAGCGCGCTACTTCTTGAAACGCATCAAGTGAAGCGAACCACCTTCCCTTTGGCTTTGGAAGTCATCTCGTAAGGAATGGCCTCGGTGATCGCTTTGAATAGCAGCTCCACCAACTTTTGCTTTAGAAAACTCCGGTTCAAGATGAGGCTCACCTCCCGGGTAGGCGATGCACCGACAAAGGGTCGAAGTCGGGATTTTTCCTCTTTGGATAGTTCCCAAGTAGCAAGTTCAGGCAAAAGCGTCAGCCCTTTGTATCGGTTGACCATGTTGCGAAGGCCTTCTAAGGAACCACTCTCGTAATGGAAGTTTTGATGGCCCGACAGGCTTTGATCGCAGAAGTTGAGCACCTGGTCTCGGAAACAATGCCCCTGCTGCAATACCCAGAGCTCCTCCTTCTTGATCTGATCTGGACCAATCTCCTGCTGTGCAAGTAGCTCGTGATCTGAGGAAAAATAAGCGTAGAATTTTTCGTAAAACATGGGCTTCTCCAGAATCCCCGGAAGCTCCAAGGGGGTCACTACAATCCCCACGTCCAACTCATCGTTTTTTAATTTTTTAAGAATTTCCTCGGTCACCATCTCCTGTACCACCAACTTGACCCCGGGATAGCGCTCCAGAAACTTGCGGATAAATAAGTGCAGCAGGTAGGGCGCAAGGGTAGGAAGAATCCCCAGCTTAATCGTCCCAGAAATGTCTCCCTTCATCTGGGCAACCAACTCAAAAATCCCCCTGCTATCTGTCACCACTTTCTTGGCTTGGGCAATCACCTGTACCCCCGACTCCGTAGGAATGACGGGCATTTTGCTTCGGTCAAAAAGAATGACCCCGAGCTCCTTTTCCAACTTACTCAATTGGGCACTGAGCGTGGGTTGGGTGACAAAGCAAGCGGAGGCTGCCTGCCCAAAGTGCCGGTGCTTGTCGACTGCTATCAGGTATTCCAACTGTTGAATAGTCATTTCGATTGATTTTATCTATGAAAGCTCGCAAAAACAAGGGAAAAATCGAGCATTTGATGCGGAAAAAACCATGGCCATTCAAGAGGGGAATGACTCCTTTTATCACAATCCCCGCAGAAATTGGGAAAAGAAAAAGATTTTCTGCTACCTTAAAGTAGTTTTTATCCGATGACACCTTAACCTAAAATTCCCTATGTCTGCTTCTTTTTCACGTAGAAAATTCCTGGGCGCCAGCCTCTTGACCTCCGCAGGAATAAGTATGCTCCCTGGTCTTTCTTTTGCCTCGGCTGCTCCAACACCTCTTTTCCAAGCTGCTCACGAGCGCGTTCGCCTTGGGTTTATTGGCGTAGGACGACAAGCCATGGGCTTATTAAACAATTTTATGCGCATCCCTGGTGTGGAAGTAGTCGCAGGAGCGGATGTATATGCCATCAAGCGAGAGCGATTTGCACTTCGCGTTCAAAAAGGTCTAACTGACGCAGGCAAGACCGTCACTGCACCCAAACTTTACGAGGACTACCGAGAGCTACTTCAAGATCCCAACGTGGATGCGGTGGTGATTGCTTCTCCTGACCATTGGCATGCGCTCATGGCGATTGATGCTTGCAAGGCCAAAAAGGATATTTACCTCGAAAAACCACTCACCTTCACCATCAAAGAGGGTCAACTCCTCGTGCAGGCTGTACGTGAGAATGGCGTAGTCTTGGCCGTGGGCTCTATGCAGCGCGCCGCAGTGAACTTCCAAACTGCAGCGATGCACGTGCAGCGCGGTCAACTTGGAAAAATCTCCCAGGTGCTCGTTCACGTAGGAGACAATCCACATCCCAAGCCCTACGACTTGGCTGCCCAGCCCATTCCTGCAGGCCTCAACTGGGAAAAATGGCTTGGACCTATTCCGAGCCTAGCATTCAATGACCTGCTCAATCCAGGCATTAGCCTGAATCCTGATAAAAACGAAACTGCCTGGGGAGCTTGGCGCTGGTACAAGGAAACTGGTGGAGGCTTGATGACCGACTGGGGAGCACACATGATCGACATCGCCCAGTGGGGCCTAAGCAAGGATAGAAATGGTCCAACTACCATCATCCCTGGATCCGCAACAACACCGCTTACCTACGGCTACGCGGATGGGGTGCAGATGCAAATCACCAAGTTTGACGAAGGCCGCCAAGGCGTGAAGTTTATCGGAGAAAAAGGCTGGATTAAGGTTTCCCGAGGCAATTACGACAGCTCAATTCCCGAGCTAGCACTAGGCAAAGAGCCTGAGAATTTTAGCTTTAACGCCCACCACATCGACTTTATCGACAGCATCCGCAAGCGCAAGGACCCCATCGTACCCGTGGAAATCGGTCACAGCACCTGCACGGCCTGTACCCTTGGCAACATTGCCCACGAGCTGGGCCGTACCATCACTTGGAATCCACAGACCCAATTGTCTACAGATGCTGCAGTGAATGCCAAGCTTCATTATGCCTATGAAAGAGGCTATAAACTGACCTAAATCACTCGGCTGTGAAGAAATTTTCTTCCTCCAAAAACCTTGAAGTCCATTCTTAAGTTTGAAGAGTAGTTCCTATTTTTGGGGCCCAGCCCCAACAGCAACTCAAAAAAATCAAACTGTAAAACATACGAAACCATGGAAAAACTAATTGTAGACTACACCGCAGTAGCGGTAAACACCGGAGGCAGAAAAGGACACGTGCGCACCGAAGACGGTATGCTTGACTTTGATGTCGCCATGCCAAAAGAAATCGGAGGAGAGGGTGGAAAAACCAACCCCGAGCAACTCTTTGCTGCAGGCTACGCGGCTTGCTTTGGCGGCGCCTTGGCAGCAGTAGCCGGTACCACTAGCTTGAAAGATTCCGAAATCAAAGTGAAAGCACACCTCGGCCATTACGGTCCGGGAAGCTTCGGATTGGGCGTAGACATTGAGGTGAAAATCCCTCAGGCTGCTTCCCTAGAAGAAGCTCAGAAGCTGGTAGATGCGGCGCATCAGGTGTGCCCATACTCTAAGGCTACCCGAGGCAATATTGAGGTTACTGCCACTGCAGTCGCCTAAGTATTTTCTTAATTTACTCACAAGGCAGGCCCAAAAAGGTCTGCCTTTTTTTGTGGCTTTCCTTTACTAGGAATTAAAAACCGCTCCTTTCCACTCGTCACTTTTCCAGCATCGCGTGACACTACAATGGACAAAAGCGGTTAACTTTCTCGACGAAACCCATTTTCCAAATGAAAAAATTATTCTTTTCGCTCCTAGTGGCCGTGCTTTCTGTGGGAAGCGTACTGGCCCAACTCAAGACTCCAGAGCAGTTTCTCGGCTACAAACCGGGCGACCGCTTCACCCCTCACCACCGCATGGTGGACTATTTTGAGTACGTGGCTGCTCAAAATCCAAACATCAAACTTATCCAGTATGGGGAAACCAACGAGAAAAGACCCCTCATTCTCGCCATCCTAGCGAGTCCAGAGAATATGGCTCGACTTGAGCAAATCCGTACGGACAACCTGAAACGAACAGGCATTCTTTCCGGAACTCCAAGCACCCAGGTTCCGATCAACTGGATGTCTTTCAACGTGCATGGCAACGAATCTGTAGGGATGGAAGCGGCCATTTCTACCTTCCACACCCTGGCTGACCCCAACAATGCCAAGGTGCAAGCCTGGTTGAAAAATCAAGTAGTCATCCTCGATCCTGCGATCAACCCAGACGGAAGAGATCGCTATTCCAACTGGTACAACCAGAAGATGCACACCCAATTGCAGCCCGATATCCAGTCCATGGAACACAACGAACCTTGGCCAGGAGGGCGTGCCAACCACTACCTCTTTGACCTGAACCGAGACTGGGCATGGCAGGTACAAGTGGAATCTCAGCAACGTCTCAAGGTGTACCAGCAGTGGATGCCACAGCTTCACTTGGACTTCCACGAGCAGGGCATCGACAATCCATTTTACATGGCTCCTGCCGCAGAACCCCTGCACGAGCAGTTGACTCCTTTTCAACATGAGTTTCAAGACATTTTTGGAAAAAATACTGCGAAGTACTTCGACCAAATGGGTCGCTTCTACTTTACCAAAGAACGCTTTGACCTGCTCTATCCTTCTTATGGCGATACCTATCCGATGTACAATGGCGCCATTGGCATGACCATCGAGCAAGGTGGAGGCGGACGTGCCGGCATCGGTGGCTACAATGCCATCGGCGACACCGTCACCTTGAGTAGCCGAATTGCCGGTCACTACACGGCTGCACTTTCTGCAGTGGAAATGACCAGCCAGCATTCGGCTCGCCTTGTAAGCGAGTTTGAGCGCTACTTCAAAACCAACGCTACCGCTCCCAAAGGCACCTACAAAAGCTTTGTGATTAAGGGCGAAAGTAACCCTGCCCAGATAGCCAAATTGCTCGAACTATTGGACAAAAACGGAATCCAGTACGGAAAAGGCACTGCCAAAACAGGCTTGAAAGGCTACGAGTACCAAAGTGGAAAGACAGGCGTTCTTTTCGCAACCAGCGACAAGGACATCGTCATTTCCGCCTACCAGCCGAAATCTGTACTGGCCCAAGTGCTCTTTGAGCCTAACCCTGCGCTACACGATTCGATTACTTACGACATTACGAGTTGGGCCATGCCTTATGCTTATGGGCTAAAGGCCTTTGCACTGGATACCCGATTGGATCCAAGTGAAACCTACGAGAAGCCTGCGGCTGCTCCAGCAAAAGTCACTGGAACTCCAGTAGCCTACTTGGCCCCTTGGCAGGGTACTCGAGACGCTGCCTTCCTTGCAGCCCTCCTCAACAAAAAAATCCGCGTGCGCTACGCCGAATACCCCTTCATAGTAGAAGGAAAATCCTATCCAGCCGGAACGATGATGATCACCAAAGGAGGCAACGAATGGGTGGCTAATTTTGATCAGACGGTGCAAGAAACTGCCGCAGCCTTGGGCATTACCTTGAGCACTACCCAAACAGGCTACGTGGAGCAGGGCAAGGACTTTGGTTCCCCAACTGTACGCGTCATCCAAGCCCCTAAGGTGGCCCTTGTAGGCGGAACAGGCACCTCCTCCCTGAATTTTGGAGAGGTATGGCACTTCTTCGAAAAAGACTTGAAGTATCCGCTCTCTAGCCTAGATGCTACATCAATGGGCAATGCTGATTTGAGCAGATACGATGTGATCATTCTTCCATCCGTGTTTGGTTCTGCCTTGTCTGCATCCGCCCAAACCAAGTTGAACGACTGGGTGAAGGCTGGAGGAAAGGTGATTGCCATCGATGGCTCAGTCAACCTTTTTGCCAACAAGGAAGGTTTCAAGTTGAAGACCTTTGACACGGAAGATGAGAAAAAAGCTGCCGAGAAAGCCAGCCAAGAACTTGCGAAGAAAGAGCGATTGGAACCTTACACCGAGGGCGAGCGCTTGGAAATTGCAGGAGGCACTGCCGGAGCCATCTATGAAATCAAAATGGACGAAACGCATCCGCTAGGCTACGGCACCGGAGGAAAATACTACACCCTCAAGAATAACTCCAGCCGATTTGCCTTCCTGAACGGAGGCGCTAATGCCGGGATTATTGCTTCCAATGATGCCTACAGAACAGGGTATATTGGTTACAAAATCAAATCCCAAATGGGTCAATCCCTCGTGATTGGCGCGGAGTCTCAGGGAAGAGGACAAGTGGTCTATTTTGTAGATAACCCCATCTTCAGAGGCTTCTGGGAAAGTGGAAAGCTTGTCCTAAGCAACGCCATTTTCTTGGTAGGGCAGTAAGCACATTCCCCCAAACAGCACTACTTAATCCCCTGGAAAGATTTTTTCAGGGGATTTTCTTTGGTAAAAAGGCCTAGAAAAAAAGATTATCCGCAGTAATTCCAACAGATCTTAAACCATTGATAAGATTGCGGATAAGACTATTATTTTACTTCAATTTATTTTTATCCTTTGCCGGCGGCAAAAAATTCTCACCCGTAACAACGCTTTTACCCGTTTTGTCTTCCAACTCTTTTCTGGCATTTTTGGCTATAGAGCCTCCTACTTTACTGGCTACTGCATTTTCATTAAGCCCTACTGCATTGGTTTTTTCGGCTATTTGTCTAGTAGAAAGTTCGGCCAAGGCTGTGAATATCAGTTCCGCTTCATTCATGTGATCTCTTAGATTTTGAGATTTTAAGCCTTTCAACTCTTTATGTTTCTTGACGGTTAGACCCGTCCATTCCTGGTGAATGATATTGGTTAATGCTGCGAACTCTTCTCCCTTTTTTACGCCATTCTCCTGCCAATAATCAGTCAGCTTGTTTCGGGTTTCTTGACCTGTCATTCGCTGCTGAATCCACTTATCGCTTCTGCCCAGTTTTTGCCAATTTTCTCTGGCTCGATCTAGGCTCTGGCCGGGGTCGTTAATTTCTTGTATTCGTTCGTAGCCTACTTTAGCAAGCCATTGTTTAAAGGGTTCGGCTTTAGGAGAAGGGATAGACTGGATGATTCGGAATACATCTTTCACTGTACCGGCTAAGGTTTTTCTTCTTTTTCCATTGGTAAGCATTTCTACCTGGGGACAATTTGTCCCTACGTAGCTCCCCAGCTCCGAATCTCGCTTTCTTAGCTTTTTCAAATAGTCGGTTGCATTTACTGAATCTGTAAGGGCTTCAATAATATCAACAACCGAAAAATACCATTGTTCCTCTTTTTCATTCCAGTAGGAACGAATTTGTTTGCCTTCAAATAATTTTAAATTGTTCATGCCACGTGGTGTTTTGATTCCAATATCCAATCCTTCGATTTTAAAAATTTAGTAAGAATCATCTAAAAATTAGTCGCTGTTTGTTCAGTTAAGATACGTTTTTTGAACAGAAGATAGTCGGAGTGTTGACAAAAAAATGGCTCTTTAGGTTTTTTGAACCGCTAAATTTTTGAAAGGCACTTTTGTCCTTCCAAAGACAAGTGCTAAGGTCCAAAAGCCCAAGGCTTGAAATCAAGGCACCCCTCTTTGGAAAATTATGCTCATTTGCCTCGTTCATTTCACTTCAAAGGTAAAATTGCAGATCATCAGATTTAAAAAATTCAATTCTTACCCTTAGATTACCTACTTGAATCTAAAACATATGAAAAAAATATTCCATCCCTCCTTACTTCTTGCCTTGGGGGCAACGGTAAGCATGGCTGCTTGGATGCCTAAAACAACGGAATATCTTTTTCCCAACTTAGGTACCGAGTCCGTTCAGTCGGATAGCACCAAAAAAGACTCGCTCAAGAGTTACCCAAAATTCAAAGACCTTCCCCTCAAGCCTGAGCGGGAAGTAAGTTTCACCACTGCCGAAGGTACTTGGATGAGCTTGGACATCAGTCCAGATGGCAAAACCATCGCCTTTGACCTTATGGGAGACATTTATACCATGCCAGTAGAAGGGGGCAAAGCAACGCCATTCACCACAGGCATGGCCTACGAAACTCACCCACGGTATTCCCCAGATGGCAATAAACTTTTATTTACTTCTGACCGTGCAGGCAACGACAACCTTTGGTACATCGACCTAGTCAAAAAAGATACCGTACAGGTAACCAAGGACAAAAACGGGGATGTGCCAGGAGCACATTGGACTCCAGACGGTGACTACATCGTCGTTTCCAAGGGTCGAAGAGTGCCCAAACTGTGGATGTACCATGTAGATGGAGGAGGAGGCATACAGCTCAACGATGCCCCAGCAACAATGAAAACCATCGATCCTTTTGTAAGCCCAGATGGCAAAAAGGTATACTTCTCTTGGAGAACGGGTTCTTGGAATTACAATGCCCTACTTCCTCAGTACCAGGTAGGCTACTACGATTTTGACAAGGGAAAAATCACCAGCATCACCTCTCGCTACGGTTCCGCCTTCACCCCAACCTTAAGCAAGGATGGAAACTGGATGGTCTATGGCACCAGATGGGAAGATAAGACCGGTTTGGTCATCCGCAACCTCAAGACTGGCGATGAAAAATGGTTGGCCTATCCCGTACAGCGTGACGAGCAGGAGTCCATTGCCCCACAAGGCGTACTTCCTGCAATGGCTTTTACCCCAGACAGCAAGTTTGTGGTGGCCTCCTATGGAGGAAAAATCTGGAAGATGCCCGTAGACGGTACTGCCGCTACAGAGATCCCTTTCCAGGCTGATGTCAATGTAGCCATGGGCCCTCGTCTCTATTTCAACTATGCCATCAAAGACAGCACGCACAAGCTTGCCACCCAGATTCGTGATGCGGTTCCTTCTCCAGATGGAAAGAAATTGGCCTTTACCGTGCTCAACCGACTTTATGTGATGGATTACCCCAATGGTGCTCCTAAAAGAGTAACCAAAAATGAGTTTACGGAAGCCATGCCTACCTGGAATCCAGAGGGCACCCAATTGGCTTTTGTAACCTGGGAAGAAAAAAATGGAGGCAGCCTCTACAAAGCTAGCCTCGGAGATAAGGGTGTCGTAACCAAGGTCTCAAACGAATATGCTTACTATTCAGGCCCAGTCTGGGGACCAAAAAATAGAATTCTTGTATTTAAAGGCCCAAAAAGAGCCTTAATTGAAGCAGAAGGACCATCTGTAGATGGTGCTGAAGGAGAGTTGGTTTGGATACCAGCAGCTGGAGGAAATTTCCGTAAAATTATGGATGCAGGCAACTACGGCAATGCGCACTTTACCCAGGACACCAGTCGAATCTTCCTCAATGGAGGGGGAGGAGCACTTTTAAGCGTGAAGTGGGATGGAACGGATGAGAAGATCCTTGCTCGAATCACCGGAATTACTCCTTTTGGCTCTGCTGCAGATCCTGAACATGCAGGACACGGTCATGCTCCTGAAGATGTGCGCTACGTGATGGGCAAGGCATTTTCGAATGCCGATGCAGTCAACTACTGCATGCTTCCTGAAGGATCCAATTCCCGTGAACCCAACATGATGCCTGCCAGCGCAAGTACCATTTACATGGCACCTGTAGGAAACCAGGCCTTGGCACAAATCAACAACAACGTATATGTAGTTACCATCCCTACTGCAGGCAAGGTGCCTACCATCAACGTGTCCGAGCCAAGCGCAAGTAGCTTCCCTGCTCGCCAGCTCACCGAAATCGGTGGAGAATGGCCTTACTGGGAAGCCAATGGCAAGAAAGTTCACTGGTCTCTAGGAAATGGACACTGGGTGTATGATATAAATAGAGCAGAATTTATAGAAGACTCTGTGAAAGCAGCCAAGAAAGAAAAAATTCGCTTTGATGCCGACAGCGTAAGCACCTTGAAAGCTAAAGGAGATGCTGCCGTTAAAATGGCAGACTCTTTGGCTAAAGCAGACAAGAAGCGAATCGATTCCCTATTCAAAGCAGATAAGGTAAAATTCAAGGCAGACAGCCTCCACAAAGCGGACCTCAAGAAGAAAGAAACCTACAGCCCTCTCGAGCAGCAGGTGAAAGTGTTCTTTGCAAAGGATACGCCGAAAGGAAGCATTTTGCTTAAAAATGCGCGCATCGTCACCATGAAAGGCGATGAGGTCATCGAGCAAGGAGACATCCTGATCGAAAATAACCGCATCAAGGCCGTTGGAAAAACCGGAACCTTGGATGCAGCTGGAGCTACCGTGGTCGATGCTACGGGCAAGACCATTACCCCGGGATTTATCGATACCCACGCGCACATGTGGCCTACTTGGGGCTTGCATAAAAACTCGGTTTGGATCTATGCTGCCAACTTAGCTTATGGGGTGACCACCACCAGAGATCCTCAAACAGCCACTACCGACGTACTTACCTACGGAGACATGGTAGAAGCAGGCGCGGTTCCTGGTCCGAGAGTATATTCCACAGGCCCTGGAGTGGGTTACTGGATGTACAACTTGAAGTCTTTGGAGCAAACTAAATCTGTGCTCAAGCAGTACAGCAAGTACTACAATACGCAGTACATCAAAATGTACTTGGTAGGAAACAGACAGCACCGACAGTGGGTGATCATGGCTGCAAAAGAGCAGCAGCTGATGCCAACCACCGAGGGCGGCTTGGACTACAAGCTCAACATGACTCAGCTATTTGATGGCTACCCAGGTCATGAGCACTCTATTCCTGTGTTTCCATTGTACAGCGACGTAACGCAAACGATCGCAAAAAGCAAGATGGCTTACACCCCTACCTTGTTGGTAGCCTATGGTGGCCCTTGGGCAGAAAACTTCTACTACACTACCGAAAGTCCACTTCATGACGCGAAGCTCAACCGATTTACGCCCTACAACGAGCTGAATGAGAAAGCAAGGAGACGAGTGGGCGGACTTGGCGGATGGTTTGCACCAGAAGACCACGTCTTCCAAAAGCATGCACAAGGTGTCAATTCCATCGTCAAGCAAGGCGGTCTAGCTGGAGTTGGTTCCCATGGACAGCTGCAAGGATTGGGCTACCACTGGGAGCTTTGGTCCATCGCAAGTGGGGATATGAAGAACTTAGATGCCTTGAAGGTAGCAACCATCTTGGGTGCAGAATCGCTTGGTTTGGATAAGGAACTGGGAAGTATTGAAGTAGGAAAATTGGCTGACTTGGTCATCCTAGATAAAAATCCATTGGAGAATATCCGGAATACCAACACCATCACCCACGTTGTAAAAGATGGAAGGGTATACGACGGCAACACCTTGGATGAGTTGCTTCCTACCCCTCGGAAACTAGATCCAAGTCAATGGACAAAAGAAGTGCCTAAGGTGACTACGACGGTGAAAGAATAGCAAGAAGTTTTTGTCGACGGTCGATAGACCACGGTCTACAGGCTGATCACAGTCGACAGCACATTGCTTAGACTTCAACATTTATTTTCTTGGGGAGTCCGCTAAATGCGGTTTTCTAAAAAGTACCAAAAAAGCCAGTCAGCAATTCTGACTGGCTTTTTTTATGGATTTAGATGCCAGATGGTCGCATTCAATACCGTCGCAAAGCTGACCCAAAGAAGGTAGGGAATCAACAAGGCGGCAGCCCAGGAATTGATTTGGCGAAATTTTAAGATGCATGCGAGGATACTAAGCCACATCGGGACAATCACTACAAGACCGAGGAGGGGGTTTTGCGCACCAAAAAATGCGGGTGACCAGAGAAAGTTGAGGATTAACTGGACAGAGTACAGGATTAGAGCTTGCTTTTTGAGGGGATGATTGCTTTTCCAAATTAGAAAACAGGCAATCCCCATTAAGACATAAAGGGTTGTCCATACCGGACCAAAAAGCCAGCTGGGTGGATTCCAGGAAGGTTTGTTGAGGGTCAGGTACCAAGTTTGGACGGAGCTCAGGGTAAAAAATGCCCCTACGCCTCCCGCGATTTGGGGAAGGAGCAGGCTGACAAAGAGTTTGATATACTTGTTCATGTCTTAAATCGTTTCCAACAAGGTACGAAAAGCTATCGCTTGATCCTGATAGCGTTCCTGTGTTTTGGCGCGCAAAGCTGGAGCATGGATTCGTTCGTATTGAAGCATGAGCTCCATAGACTCCGTAAAGTATTGAATGCAATAATTGAGGGAGCCATCCTCGGAATGGTGAACCAATCGGTAAAAAACATGGTGGTGGAAAATTCCTGTGGCCAAGACCTCGGGGATATGAGTAGTTTTCATCCAGGAGATAAAGTCCTCTTCGATGGATGGGCTGAGATTAAAGGTAATATTGTAGAGGATCATAAGTCAAGAAAAGGGTTTTGCTTACTTTTGTAGAGAACAATTGCGAAGGAACAAAGTTAGAAATCCCAAACAGAATACCTCCAAAGGTCCCTCAACTATGCATACACTAGATTCCCATGAAGGTAAAACGCTGCAATCTCGCGTATGGATTGGGAAAATCATTTTGGTTGCATTGCATGTGGTCGGGGCAATTGGCCTCAGCCTACCCGAGTACAGAGACTTATTTTTGAAGTTGACTCCTTTTCATTTGTTGGCCACGATGGGACTTATTTTGGTCTATCACCGAGGATGGACCGATGCTTTTCCGATTTTTGGAGCGGCAGCATTTTGGATCGGGTTTGGATCCGAATTGATTGGGATTCATACTGGCTATTTGTATGGTGACTACGTGTATGGACCAACACTTGGTGTGATGCTGTGGGAAGTTCCTTTGGTGATCGGCGTCAACTGGTTTGTCCTCAGTTACCTCACTGGATCTGTTTTTCACAAGATTCCAAACGATTGGTACGCGTCCTTTTTGGGTGCCACGGCCATGACCGCTTTGGATTACATTCTGGAACCAGTCGCCGTATCGCTCAATTTTTGGGCCTGGAAGTGGGAAATTATCCCTTTGAGTAACTACCTAGGTTGGTTTGGAGTATCCTTTCTAGTTCAGCTCATCTGGAGAAAAGCCAAATTTGAAAAATTTAATCCCTTGGCTACCTTTTTGTTACTTATTTGGATTCTATTTTTTACGGTGTTGAATTTTACAGTCGTGTCTTAAATCTTTTTCTTTGTCCCCGGAAAATTAATTGAATAAATAAGCCTACTTCCACGATTACCAACTAAAGCGGGGTGGATGAAGAACAGCTGCTTTGATCCGTAGGCAGTCGGCTATTGACAATTATCAACGGGTATACTAGCGTAAACACAAAATAAATAACAAATCCACCCCCTTAAGAGTTACTGCTTAAATGTTGTTGTCTATCATCTATATCGCACTAGGATTTACTGCCATGGAATTTTCCGGATGGTTTATTCACAAGTATGTGATGCATGGTCCTTTGTGGATGATCCACAAGACCCACCACCAACATTCCAAGTATTTCTTTGAACTGAACGACTTGTTTTCCCTTTTATTCGGAAGCATTGCAGTGATCTTGATCTTTCTCGGTGTAGAGACTTTAGATTACCGCTTTTGGATGGGAATAGGCATTAGCCTTTACGGCGCGTTGTACTTTGTACTGCACGATGTATTGGTACACCGGAGACTGACCTGGTTTGGCAAGCCCAAGCATCCTGTATTGAAAGGGATCTACAAGGCACATCAGGCACATCATAAAACCAACCAAAAGGACGATGCAGTTTCTTTTGGTCTATTTTTAGTCCCCAAACAATTCTTTAACAAGGAGGAGCAGTGAGCACGTATTCCATAAAAGATCTCGAACAATTGTCAGGCATCAAAGCCCATACCTTGCGGATATGGGAGCAGCGGTACAACTTGCTGCAGCCCAAGCGCACGGATACCAATATCCGCTTTTACGACGATGACGACTTAAAGTTGATTTTAAACGTGGCCTTGCTCAATGACAATGGGGTCAAAATCAGCAAGATCGCGTCCATGTCTGCTAACGAGTTGCGTGAGGAAGTCATGAAACTCACCGAAAGGTCCTTAACTCATGACGACCAGATCCACGCCTTGACGATCTGCATGATCGAAATGGATGAGGAGCGCTTTGACAAAATATTAAGTACCAATATCCTAAAGCTCGGTTTTGAGCAGACGATGCTCAATGTCATTTATCCCTTTATGTCCAAAATTGGGATTCTTTGGCAAACAGGTGCAATCAATCCCGCACAGGAGCATTTTATCTCTAACCTGGTACGACAAAAATTAATTGTGGCTATTGATGGACAGGTTCTACAGCGGGGAGGCAAAAAGTTTTTGCTCTTCTTGCCTGAAGGAGAACTCCATGAAATCTCCATTCTTTTCGCCAGCTATTTGATTAAGTCTAAGGGGCATAAAGTCATCTACTTGGGACAAAGTACACCCAATGACGACTTACTCGCGGTGTATAAATTGCACCAGCCCGAGTACTTATTGACTGTCATCACTACCTCGCCATCGTCTGAATATGTGCAAGAATACATCAATGCGCTATCCGATCGATTTACCAATGCTGAAATCTTAGTTACAGGCTACCAGGTGCTAGGCCAAGACCTCAGCTTCCCCGCCAATGTAAAGCAAATGAGTTACATCCGAGATATCAAAAATCTGTTGGAGGAAGTCGATCAAGTTTTTCAGGAGAAATAGTTAAACAAAATTGTTTAACCCTTAAACAAACTTCTTTCTAGTTAAATGGCCTTTTTGATGAATTAAGGTTATTTTTTTGCCTTCATGGAACCTTTATAATTTTTCTGTTTAATCTTTTTTGATTTTAATTCCACAAAACGTTTGGATTTTGTTTAATCGTTACTAGATTTGATTAAACAAAACGCCAGACCCATGACCACTCTAGAATTTAGCTACTCTCTTCAAAAGCTTTCTAGCTCGCTTAAGCCCTTCGCCATGAAGCTTACTCGTGACGTGGACGATGCCAATGACTTGCTTCAGGACACCATGGTCAAAGCGTTCACCAACAAAGACAAGTTCACCGAGGGCACCAACCTAAAAGCTTGGTTGTATACGATCATGAAGAATACCTTCATTACCAATTACCAAAGAATGGTAAGAAGGGGTACTTTTGTAGACACTACGGACAATCTTCATTACCTCAACTCGAGTGATGCCCTAATTGACAATGGTGTATTTGGCAATTTCACGATGGACGACATTCAGCAAGCCATCCAGAAATTGGACGAGGTGTATCGTACTCCATTTTTGATGCATTTCAGAGGGTTTAAATACCACGAAATCGCTGAAAAGCTTCAGATACCTATTGGAACAGTTAAAAATAGAATCCATATTGCCCGCAAGCTATTGAAAGAAGACCTGATGGTCTACAAGCACAAAAATTAATTCTATGTCAAAAAAACATGTGGTAGTGATTGGATCCGGATTTGCCGGACTCTCCGCAGCTACTCACCTGGCAGACCAAGGCAACTGCATTGTTACCCTCTTAGAAAAAAATGATTCCCCTGGTGGAAGAGCTAGAAAGTTCGAGCACCAGGGATTTGTTTTTGATATGGGTCCCAGTTGGTATTGGATGCCGGATGTCTTTGAATCTTATTTTGCCAATTTTGGAAAAAAACCGTCCGACTACTACGACCTAATTCGCCTAGATCCTTCCTATGCAGTTATCTACGGGGAAAAGGATGTCTTGGATATTCCTGCCAACTTAGACGAGTTTAAAGCGATGCTCGAAGGCATCGAGCCGGGTGCGGCTGCCAACTTGGACAAGTTTCTAGCCCAGGCCAAATACAAATACGAGGTCGGCATTCACGACTTGGTGCACCGACCTAGTCGCTCGCTTTTTGAGTTTACCTCTCCACGACTACTTCTAGACATGATTCGGATGGATATCTTCCAGTCCATGTCCAAGCATGTACGCAGCTATTTTACGCACGACAAGATCGTGCGACTCATGGAGTTTCCCGTGCTTTTCCTCGGCGAAACAGCCAACAATATCCCTGCCTTGTACAGTTTGATGAACTATGCGGACATCGCTCTAGGTACCTGGTATCCTAAAAAAGGGATGCACGAGATCATCAAAGGGATGGTATCCTTGGCAGAAGAAAAAGGGGTGCAATTCAAGTACAATTCTGAAGTAGAAAAAATTGAAGTTGCCAATGGAAAAGCCCAAAGCCTAGTGCTACGTTCAGGCGAGCGAATCCAAGCAGATATCATTGTGGCAGGGGCTGACTACCACCACGTGGACAAGCACCTACTCGATCCAGCCTACAGCAACTATACCGAAGACTATTGGAATAAGCGCGTGATGGCTCCTTCCAGCTTGCTTTTTTACCTTGGCGTAAACAAGCGACTTAAAAATCTACGGCACCACAACTTATTCTTTGATGAGCCGCTAGGACCGCATGCAGATGCGATCTACACTAATCCAAGATGGCCTGAAAAGCCGCTCTTCTATGCTTCCGTCCCCTCCATAACCGACCCAACAGTCGCTCCTGAAGGAATGGAAAATCTGTTTTTGCTCATTCCACTTGCTCCAGACTTAGAGGATACTGAAGAAATGCGCGAAAAATATTTTCACATGATTCTAGATCGCTTGGAGAAAATCACAGGACAGGAAATCCGTTCCCACATCGTCTACAAGCGATCCTATGCACACAACGATTTCAAGGCGGACTACCATGCCTTCAAAGGAAATGCTTACGGCCTAGCCAATACGCTACTTCAAACAGCTATCCTTAAGCCAAGTCTCAAAAGCAAAAAAGTGAGCAACCTGTACTATACAGGTCAATTGACCGTCCCAGGACCAGGGGTTCCTCCATCGCTTATTTCCGGTCAGGTGGTGGCCAAAGAAGTGATGAAAGAAAATAATTTGTAAACAAAAAGATATATTGCAGTAATGGACGCCATTTCTCTGTATAATCAAACCACCTTGGAGTGCAGCAAGCTCATCACTGAGCGCTACAGCACTAGCTTTACTTTGGGAATAAAAACCTTAGACAAAAGCCTCCATCTACCCATCTATGCCATCTATGGCTTTGTGCGGTATGCAGATGAAATCGTAGACACCTTTCATGATCAGGACAAGCAGGCGCTTTTGGATCGCTTCAAAAAAGACACCTACGAGGCCATAGATGCCAAAATCTCCCTCAACCCGGTCTTGCATGCCTTCCAGTTGATTGTCAACAAATACCAGATCGAAAAAGACCTCATTGAAGCGTTCCTCCACTCCATGGAAATGGACTTGGACTTCAAAACCTACAACGACTCCAAATACCACGAATACATCTATGGCTCAGCAGAAGTAGTTGGATTGATGTGTTTGAGGGTGTTTTGCGAAGGGGATGATGCGGAATACCAACGGCTAAGGGAACCTGCCTGCAAACTGGGCGCAGCTTTTCAGAAGGTAAATTTCCTTCGAGACATTAAAAGTGATTACGAGGAACGCGGAAGAGTGTATTTTCCAGGCGTAGATTTCAATCAATTTAATACCTCCGTCAAAGCCCTCATCGAAGCGGATATCCAAAAAGACTTCGACGACTCCTTGATTGGGATTGCTGGGCTTCCAGCTGGAGCCAAACTTGGCGTTAAGGTCGCTTACCTCTACTATCAAAAGCTTTTTGATAAAATCAAAAAGCTGCCGCCAGAGACCATCACACAACAACGGGTACGCATCCCCAATGCTAAAAAGTTGAGCCTTCTCTTTGGTAGCTATCTAGAAAACAAACTTGGCCTCTCCTAATGGAAAAGTATTTGTATCTAGGTGTGCTCCTCTTTGCAATCAGCTACCCCCTAGCCCAATCCTTTGAGCACCGCATCCGCTATGCCTCCCAGTGGAAATACCTTTTCCCAGGCTTAGTACTGACTGCCGCTTTCTTTATCGTTTGGGATATATGGTTTACCAACCTGGGTGTTTGGGAATTTAATACCAGATATGTATTGGGATTTTTCTACCTAGACCTTCCGATTGAAGAATGGCTATTTTTCTTGATCGTCCCTTTTTCCTCCATCTTCATCTATGAGGTGCTGATTTACTTTTTCCCAAAAGATCATTTTCTCCCCTTTGCCAAGGCTTTCGTCTGGGTACTCGCTCCATTACTGCTGGTCTTGTCTGTGCTACACCTTGACAAGTGGTATACATCGGTCAACTTCTTTATTGGTGCTTTAACCTTAATCGTCCACTACTTAATCTTTAAGGAAAAATACCTAGGACGCTTTATTTTTGCCTACCTGGTACACCTCATCCCCCTCATGCTGTGCAACGGCATCCTTACGGGAGGACTTACCGAGGAACCGGTCGTGATCTACAACAATGCAGAAAATTTGGGTATTCGAATTTGGACCGTACCTATCGAAGACTTGGTCTACTCCTTGATCCTGTTCTTGATGAACATCAGCATCTTTGAGTTCCTAAGAAATAGGCAAACAATTTCCTCATTTCGCGGTTAATATGAGCATGAAACACCTACAGGTTCAAATAGATGATCATTCGGGCTTTTGCTTTGGGGTAGTTTACGCCATCGAAATGGCGGAAGAAATCCTCGAGGAGCAAGGCTATCTCTATTGCCTAGGTGATATCGTACACAACGACGAAGAAGTCAACCGCCTCACCCGAAAAGGGTTAAAAATCATTGACCATGAGCACTTGCAGGGTCTAAAAGATGAAAAGGTGTTGATTCGCGCACACGGTGAGCCTCCCTCCACCTACGAACTCTCCATTAAAAATAACTTGACCCTCATCGATGCAAGCTGTCCGGTAGTGCTCAAGCTACAGAACCGGATCAAAAACTCCTTTGACAAGGAGGACAACATCTACATTTATGGGAAGCATGGCCATGCGGAAGTGATTGGCCTTTTGGGACAAACCAATAACAAGGCTGTGGTATTTCAAGACATTTCGGAATTGGACATCCCCAATCTTCCAAAGAACATCACGCTGTATAGCCAGACCACCAAAAGCACGGATAAATTTTACGAGATCAATCAAATTCTTCGTGAAAACGGAATCACGGTTCATACCAACGATACCATTTGCAGACAAGTATCCAATCGTGACAAAGAGCTTCGTTCTTTCGCGGAAAAATTTGACCGAATCATTTTTGTGAGTGGTACCAAATCCTCCAATGGCAAGGTGCTTTACAACGTGTGTAAAGAAAAAAATCCTAACACCCATTTTGTGTCCAACGCCGACCAAATTGAATCGGACTGGTTTGTTCCGGGTAACAGTGTTGGCATCTGCGGAGCAACCTCCACCCCATTGTGGTTGATGGAGCAGGTTCGGGAGCGTATTTTAACCTTCTAATCTCCACATCATGGAGGCTAAAACCACAGTACATGCCGTAGACCCAAAAGGTTTTTTGATTGGTTGGGGCATCATCCTCGCTTGGGGCCTTTCGTTGGCTTTCTTGCTCACCTGGGAGTTTTCTTGGGAAAATCCACTCACCTACCTCGCCATTCTCATACAAACGCACCTGTATACTGGCCTCTTTATCACCGCGCACGATGCGATGCATGGGATTGTTTCGAGCAATAAAAATGCAAACCATGTGACCGGATGGATCTCGGCGATCCTGTTTTCCTACAACTTCTACTGGAAACTCTTTCCCAAGCACCACGAGCACCATCGCTACGTAGCCACGGATAAGGATCCCGATTACCATGCATCTGGAAAGTTCTTCCGCTGGTACCTCAGCTTTATTTTTCAGTACCTCAACATCTGGCAGTTTCTCCTGATGGCGGTCACCTTCAACCTCCTCAAGCTAGTCCTTCCCACCGAAAACTTGATCCTCTTTTGGATGGTTCCCGCTGGGCTTTCTACCCTGCAGCTCTTTTACTTTGGCACCTACCTGCCTCACATGGGCGAGCAGACCAACGCTCACCATTCGAGTTCACAGCCCAAAAACCATCTTTGGGCATTTTTGAGCTGTTACTTTTTTGGATACCACTTTGAGCACCACGACTCACCCGGCACGCCTTGGTGGCGTCTATGGAGAGTAAAAGAAAATCAGGGGGCTTAAAGATTGCCCCGTCACCAAGTCATTGAATAGAAGTACTACCCCACACCTCATTATGCGATCAATCAGTCTTTTAGGATTCTTTTTCCTCCTTTCCCTAGCCAGTATGGGGCAAGGCCTAATTCGAGGAAAAATCACGAATCCCATCAACAACCAACCCGTCCCTTTTGCCAATGTCCTGCTGCTCAATACAGAGCTCGGTGCGATCACCAACGAGGAGGGCTACTACGAAATCAGCAACATCCCTGCAGGACTTTACAATATACGGGCGAGCTATGTGGGCTACAAATCGTCAACCGCCTACGAAATTCAAGTGAGCTTGGCCAAACCGGTTCAATTGGATTTTAGCCTAACCGAAGATGCTTCCGAGTTGAGCGAGGTCGTGGTCAGCAGTGAATTTACCCGCTCTGAAGAAACGCCCTTGTCGGTACGAAAGCTCAATACCAATGAAATCGAGCGCTACCCAGGTGGGAATCGAGACATATCCCGAGTGATCCAATCCTTGCCAGGTGTAGCCAGCACGCCAAGTTTCCGAAACGACATCTTGATCCGAGGCGGTGCTCCCAACGAAAACCGCTTTTTTGTAGATGAAATCGAAGTACCCGTCATCAACCACTTCGCTACCCAAGGATCCTCCGGAGGACCCGCAGGGATCTTGAATGTCAACCTGATTAAAAGTGTGGACCTCATCACAGGTGGCTTCCCCGCCAATCGCATGAATGGTCTAAGCTCCTTCTTCGAATTTCAACTGAAGGAAGGAAGGAGAGATCGGATGGCTACTCAATTGACCGTAGGGGCTTCCGAACTTACCCTATCGAATGAAGGGCCTCTTTCCCCTAAGACAACCTATATTCTATCGGCCAGACGGTCTTATTTGCAAGGCTTATTTCGTTTACTCAACCTCCCATTTCTACCTACTTTCAACGATTTCCAGGTAAAAACCACTACCAAAATCAACGATAAAACAGAATTGACCTTTATTGGCATTGGTGCCATCGATCAATTTGTCCTCAACGAGGATGTTCCAGAAGAAGAAACTCAGGAAGAAAAAGATGATCGCCTTTACCTGCTCAATGTATTGCCAGTACAAACCCAATGGAATTACACCACGGGGGCTAAGCTAAAACGCTTTCGCGATAACGGATTTTGGACCTTTGTGCTGAGCCGAAACATGCTCAACAACGAATCTTATAAATATGCTGGGAATCAAGAAGGAGACGAGAAAAACCTGCTCTTCCGATACCGCTCACAGGAGTCCGAAAATAAGTTTCGCGCTGAAAACAGCATTTTTGGAAAGGGTTATTCCCTAAAGTACGGGGTCAATCTGGAGTACTCTCGCTACCTCATCGACAACTTTGACCGCGTCGCACTCTCCCAGACTGGAGGTACCATTGATATCTTGGCTAGCTCTAATTACAGCAGCTATGGCGCTTTTGTATCGGGAACTAAAAATTGGCTCGGCGATCGGCTATTGCTTAGCGGAGGGGTTCGTGTCGATGGATCCGATTTTGCCAAAACGGCATCGAATCCTTTCAACCAGCTGAGCCCACGGGTATCTGTTTCTTACCAACTCAAGTCCAATCTTTTTGCTACGGCCAATGCAGGCATCTACTACCAGCGCCCGGCATACACCATTCTTGGGTACCAAAATTCGGCAGGTGCTTTTGTGAATCAAGATAGTGATGTCCGCTTTATCCGGAATGCGCAGCTAATCGGGGGAATCGAATACCAAGTTCCTGAAAAAGCACGACGATTTACAGCAGAAGCATTTTACAAGCGATACAGCAACTACCCGACTTCTATTCGGAACGGAATTTCTCTGGCCAACCTAGGAGCAGACTTCGGCGCCATCGGCAACGAGCCTGTCCTCTCCAATTCCACAGGCAGAGCCTATGGAATGGAGTTTTTGGCGCAGCAGCGTCTCTACAACAATTTCTATGGAATCGCTTCCCTAACCTTGGTGCGGTCCGAGTTTACCAACCCCAACTCGGAAGGCATGATCCCTTCCTCCTGGGACAATGGTTTTATTGTGAGCCTTACGGCAGGCAAGCGCTTTGGCAAAAACTGGGAGCTGGGTGGAAGATGGCGCTTCCTGGGTGGAACACCCTACACGCCTGCAGATCTAAGTGCCTCTAGTCTTCGCAGCAATTGGGATCTCCGCAATGCTGCTATACTCGACTTTTCACGAATCAATGGTGTCCGGTTGAAGTCTTTTCATCAACTTGACATCCGCCTGGATAAAAAGTACTTCTTTGATCGCTGGAATTTGAACTGGTATGTTGACATCCAAAATGCCTACAACTACAAAGCTCAACAGCCCCCACAAATCGTCCCAGTCCGAGATGCGCAAGGCAACCTGACTGTAAATTCGACAGACCCTAGTCGCTACCAACTCAAATCCATCGTGAATCCTGGCGGAACCGTCCTTCCTACCATCGGATTGATTGTTGAATTTTAAGGAAACAAAAAACCCGCCTAGGAATAGGCGGGTTTCAAAAATGAGGGGGAAGGATTAGTTTAATCTCCAGCGGGCATTGAACCCAAAGCCAGACCGAAATTCGGTTACCTCCACCAAAAACAGGTAGGGCCTAAAATCCAGTCCTAAGGTAATAGGGACCTCCGCAAAGGCATATTCTATACCCACTTCTCCGGCAGCTCCTAATCTAAAATTGTCTGACAAGTAGACTGAAGGACCAAAGCCTGCATACCAATTGAAATCGGTATCGGGAATGTCATCGTAAATCGGATTCCAAAGTGCATCCAGTCCCAGCCCATTGTTACCAAAACTTACATCGGCATGGACTCGGCTATATTTACCCGTCGAGAAAATACCATCAAGAGCCACGTTATTGCCATTGAGGTGTCCAAATCGTAAGCCTAGTTCTTGTGCTTGTGTAGAAATGGAGCCAAGGACTAGGAAGGCAAAAATCATCGTAAAAAAGAGCGTTTTTCGCATAGCTGGTAAAGTTAAGTTGTATAAAATACCTTAACGTAAACTGAAACAAATAGGACTTAATCTTGCGCAATTTTTTGCATTCCTATACGAAGCACTTCCCGTACCAACAGGTCCATGTCTTCCCTTTGCGTTCGCTGGTTGACATTGGCAATTCGCAAGGTATACTTCCCATTCAATATCGTAGAGCTGGGCGAAGCAATTCCCTCCTCTTGCAGACGAAGTAAAATCTCTTTGTTGAGCGCCTGAAGGGCTTCTTCCCCCCAGCCAGGCTGAATCATTCGAAAGCAGGTAATACTCATGGAGAGGGGAGCCGTAAGTTCCAGGTTTGGATTTTCCTCCACCAATTCGGCCAAATAGGCTGCATGGCGGTTGTTTTGAGCAATCATAGCGGCATACTTCGCTCTCCCGTGCTCTTTGATAGACATCCATACTTTCAAGGCTTTAAAGCCACGAGAGAGTTCAAATCCGTAATTGTTGATGGAATCCAAGCCTCCAGAAAGGCCCCGCTTCTCCTGAAGGAGGTAATTGGGCGTGATGGCAAAGGAATCTCGGTGCTTTTTCGAATCTCGGATAAGCGTACACCCCACTTCATAGGGAACATACAGCCACTTGTGCAGGTCGAAAGCCAAGCTATCCGCCTCCTCAATTGCCCGCAAGGCATCGGCATAGTTTGGGTCCAGTTTACCCAAGGCACCATAGGCACCGTCCACATGAAACCAAAGCCCATAGGCTCTTGAAATCTCCAGTAGCTCCGCCATGGGGTCGATGGCACCGGTATTGACTGTGCCCGCAGTACCTACCAGGCAGAAGGGGAGGAATCCTGCCTGAAGGTCCTCCTCCAACTGGGCTTTCAATAGCTGGACATCTAGCTCAAAGCGTTCATTTACCCCGATTTTTCGGACGGCATCCGTCCCCAGTCCGATGATTTCGGCTGCCTTTTGGATGCAGGAGTGCGTTTCTACCGAGCAGTAAATAAGCAGCTGACCCGAGGCCGCCTTGAGTCCTTTCTGGCGAATCTTTTCTTCTCCAAAGGAATTTCTCGCCACCGTCAAGGCGGTGATATTCGCCATAGAGCCCCCGCTGACGAGAATTCCCGATGCTTCAGAAGGAAAATTCATCAACTCCTTGCACCAGTTCACCACCTGCCGATCCACATACATCGCGGAGTGCTCACCGATGGCGGTATTGGGATTCATCCCTGAGGCAAGTAAATCTCCAAAGGTCCCCAAAGGAGTGCCTGTTCCTTGGATCCAAGCAAAAAATCGGGGATGCACATTCCCCTTGTTGTAGGGAAAAATATACTGCTTAAACTCTCGGTAGACTTCTTCGGGGGATTGTCCTTGTTCAGGAATAGGCTGATCAAAAACCTCTTTCACCTCGTCTGGGATCGGTCTCCATATTTTTTGCTCACGGATTCCGGCCCAATAGTCAATGAGGTCATCGACCATCTGATGGCCAAGCGCTCGCATGGCCTCCCAATCTTTAGGGTCTAAGTTTTGATCGGGGATAGTTTCCTTTTGGGACATAGGGATAAAGCGTAGGATTTTTTTTTAAAGATATAGAACAAGACTTGAAATCTGATTCAGTCAGGGCTTGGCCTTGAATTGGGGATTAGGGATCAGTTCCCTTTTTCAACAAGGAGCAAACTCAAAAAATCAACTGATACATTTCTTCCAGCTTACTCACTTGGATAATTTGGATTTTAAACTTGCTCAAGTCCAATCCTTTGACCGCATACTTGGAAACGACAATCTTCTTGAAGCCGAGCTTCTCAGCTTCTGCGATGCGGTTTTCGATGCGAGACACGGCACGAATTTCTCCCCCCAAACCTACCTCTCCAGCAAAGCAAATCTGCTCCGAAACGGGGGTGTCCTCGTAACTGGAAATCAAGGATGCGCACACCGCCAAGTCCAAGCCTGGATCGTCTACGCGCAGGCCACCTGCCACATTCAAAAATACATCTTGCTGTCCGAGGCGCATGCCTCCACGTTTTTCAAGTACCGCCAAAAGCATGTTGAGGCGCTTGGCATCGTGTCCTGTACTGCTTCGCTGCGGCGTGCCGTAGGTAGCTGGGCTTACTAGGGACTGTATCTCAATCAGTAGGGGGCGATTGCCCTCTAGCATCGCGCCGATGGCCACTCCATTGAGCACTTCTTCCCGTTGAGTGAGTAGGATTTCGGAAGGGTTGGAGACGGCGCGCAAGCCCTCGGCGCGCATTTCGTAGATTCCGAGTTCGTGCGTAGAGCCAAATCGGTTTTTGGAGGTGCGCAGGATGCGGTAGGTCAGGTGACGGTCTCCTTCAAACTGCAGGACGGTATCCACCATGTGCTCGAGGACTTTGGGTCCAGCAATGGAACCATCTTTGGTGATGTGGCCGATCAGAAACACAGGTGTGCCGGTTTCCTTGGCAAACTTCATCAGCTCTGCGGTGCATTCCCGTACCTGGGAAACCGAGCCAGCTGCAGATTCTACAAATTGGCTGTGGAGGGTTTGGATGGAGTCGATGACCAAAAAATCAGGATTTAGGGCCTCGATTTGTTGAAAAATCTGCTGGGTATTCGTTTCGGATAAGACGTAGCAATCTGGGTTTTTTGCCGCCATGCGATCTGCGCGCATTTTGATTTGCGCTTCGCTTTCCTCCCCAGAGACGTAGAGCACTTTTTTGCCTTTGAGGGTCAGGGCTATCTGAAGCATTAGCGTAGACTTGCCGATACCGGGTTCCCCTCCAATCAACACCAAGGAACCCGAGACAATTCCTCCACCCAGCACACGATCCAGTTCCGGATCGGAAGTAATCCAGCGGGGCTGTTCCTCGTAATTGACCTCGGAAATTTTCTTGGGTGTGCTGGCTTTCTTGACACCCGAGCCCTGCGGTTTCCAGCTTCCTTTTCCTAGTTCTTCTTTTTGGACAATTTCCTCCACATAGGTGTTCCAGTCTCCGCAAGCAGGACATTTACCAATCCATTTAGGGCTCTGCGCCCCGCAGTTTTGACAGAAAAAGGTAGTTTTTACTTTAGCCATTTGCTGATTAATTGAGTTTTTTTAATTCGGATACCAGGTACCCTTCTAGTTTTTCTTTTTCTGGAAGTTGAATCAAATACTCTTGAATAAAGAGATTCTTATCCATGCCCCCAGTAGCATATTTTACCAAAGCTTTATCCTTTCCTGCCACCAGAAGAATTCCAATAGGCAAATTATCCGTTGGTTCACTAATCTCTTCTTTAAAGAAATTAACATAGGTGTTGAGCTGACCCAGATCTCCGTACTCAAATTGCCCAATTTTTAATTCAACCAAAACATGACACTTCAATATTCGGTGATAAAATACAAGATCTACAAAGTAATACCTTTCCCCGATTAGAATTCTCCTTTGTCTAGACTCAAAACAAAAACCGTAACCCAGCTCTAAAATAAATTCTTGTAGGTGATGAATCAACGCATCCTCCAAATCAGATTCTTGAATCAATTCAGTTGACTTCAAATTAAGAAAATCGAAGGCATAAATGTTCTTGATAATGTCCGTAGGCTCTTTTGGAGAAAAAATCTGCTGGGGATGCATTTCTTTAGGGAAAGCTACTGCAGCAGAACGCTCAAAAAATTGACTACTAATCTGCCTTTTCAATTCTCGGATGCTCCAAGTCCCTTTGATGGCCTCCAATTCATAAAAAGTGCGCTTTCTTTGATTATCAATCGGGAAAAGCAGTTCCAAATGAGAATAAGATAATTTAGAAATCAACTTCTCCCCAGGGATTAGAAATTCAGTTTGCAATAGTGGGGACAGTGTCCCCACTATTTGATCCCTTTCTTCTGACGGAATAGCTACTCCAAGTTTTTCAATCCCCTCAAGACCTTTCAGCACTTGAAAAAAAGAATTTGAATCGCTTTTCAAGAAGTCCAATACCTGTGGATAAAGCATGTAAAATGCCCTAAATCGAAAGAGTGATCAACGGTCCAATCCTTTTATGTGATTTAGGTTTTGGGCCATTTGATCGATAAGTGACTCGCCGTAGCTTGCCCTATTTTTGCCGTGCAATTCAAATTCTACAATGTAAAACCCAATTAGCCAGTTTCGAATTGTCAAGGCTTGATTTACTGCATTTGCTGCATGTGATTGAAGCCTTGTATGGAGGGTTCCAATTCCCTCAATTAACCTTACAAATTCTATCATAGTAGTTTAAAAAATGTGATCGTATACAATGATCTTGTACCTAAGACCCCAAAGAACTCTTGAAATATATGAGACCGAAATAGGAAGATAATTAGAACCAAGAGATTAGACTTTCAATCCAGCTGCGAGGAAAATTCTGCTCAAATGCGGATTACTGTCTATCTCCGCTACTGCCTGCCTGGGGCAAGCAGTGTTTCTCGCTTCTTGGCTCTTGCATCTTGTTTCTCTACTAATGCGCCTGCAACCAATCCAGACCCACGCCGACTTCCACTTCGATCGGTACGGGGAGAGGAATGGCATTGGACATCAATCCAGGGATGTTTTTTTTGAGTAGCTCCACCTCGTCCTTATGCGCATCAAACACCAATTCATCGTGTACTTGAAGGATCATTTTGGACTTTAGCTTTTCTTTTTTCATCCAGTCATGCACGTGGATCATAGCAACCTTAATCAAGTCTGCGGCTGATCCTTGAAGAGGCGCATTGATCGCATTTCGCTCCGCAAAGCCCCGCATGGTCATGTTGCGGCTATTGATGTCCCGCAAGTAGCGACGGCGACCAAGGATGGTCTCCACAAATTCCTGAGTTCGCGCCTTTTCAATCGCTCCGTCCATGTACTGCTTAACCGCGGGGAACTCCGTAAAATAGGCATCGATAATCTCCTTTGCTTCCCCGCGAGGAATAGAGAGTCGCTGGGCTAACCCAAAAGCGGAGATGCCGTAAATAATCCCAAAGTTGGCGGTTTTGGCCTTTCTTCGCATGTCAGTTGTCACCTCATCCAAGGGAACCTTAAAGATTTTTGCAGCGGTAGTGGCGTGAATATCTCGCCCTGTGCGAAAGGCTTCTAGCATCGACTCATCCTGAGAAAATGCTGCCATCAAGCGCAGTTCAATTTGAGAATAATCGGCAGAAAGCAACACGTAGTTCTCGTCTCGAGGCACAAATGCTTTTCGGATTTCTCTGCCTCGAGCGGTACGAATCGGAATATTTTGAAGGTTGGGGTTGATCGAAGACAAGCGCCCCGTAGCCGCCACAAACTGATTGTAGGTGGTGTGAATTCTTCCGGTCTTGGAGTTGATCATCGTCGGTAGCGCATCTACATAGGTGGACTTCAGCTTGACCATTTGACGATACTCGAGAATGGCTTCCGCGATCTCGTGTTCGTCTGCCATTTTACTCAAAATCTCCTCCCCAGTAGCATACTGCCCAGTCTTGGTTTTTTTGGCCTTGGGGTCCAACTTTAACTTTTCAAAAAGTACCTCCCCCAGCTGCTTGGGCGATGCCAAATTAAATCGTACTCCTGCCAATTCGTAGACGCGCTTCTCGATCTCCTTGCTTTCTTGTTCCAAGGTGACGGATAGCTCCGCCAAGCTCCCTGTGTCGATACGAACCCCTTCAAACTCCATGTCAGTGAGCACTCGGATCAACGGATTTTCTACCTCTTCCACCAGTTTTTTCAAGCCATTGGAAAGTAAGATCGGGTCCAGTTTGCCCTTTAGTCTCAAGGTAATGTCCGCATCTTCGGATGCATAGGCGGTCACCTCATCCTCGTCTACATCTCGCATATTTCCCTGCCCCTTCCCTTTCTTTCCGATCAATTCGGTGATCGATACGGGCTTGTATTGCAGGTATTGCTGGGCCAACCAGTCCATGCCATGCTTGCCTTCTGGCTCAATGAGGTAATGCGCAAGCAGCGTGTCGTACAGGGTTCCCTTCACTTCGATCCCATAATTTTTGAGAACAAGCAAGTCATACTTGATATTTTGTCCGATTTTGAGGATCTCAGGATTTTCCAAGACTGGTCGAAGGATTTCCAACAGGGCTTGAGCCTCCTTTCGGTCTGCTTCCAGAGGGAGGTAATAGGCTTCCCCTTCCACATAAGAAAAGGAAAGTCCCACTAGCTCGGCATTCATGGCGTCCAAGCTCGTTGTTTCTGTATCGAAGCAAATTTCTTTTTGCAAAAGCAAATACTCCACCAGCTCCCGAACGGCTGCATCCCCCTTAATTTTATGGTAATGGTGGGCATTGCTATGAATGGTGTCCAGAACAACGGGTTCAGAAATGGAAACTTCCTCTTCCAGCTCCTCTTCGGCTACAAAGCTTGTGGTTCTAGGAGCAGGAGCTCCAAAAAGGTCCATCTGCGCAGGAGCAGCGGGTGATGGAGCCGCTTTCTTTGCCGGCGCTTCCTTAAAAATTCGATTGGCTAGGGTGCGGAACTCCAGTTCACTAAAAATTCCCCGTAGCTTTTCTTCATCGTAGTGATCAAGCCTTAAGTCTACCTCGTCAAAGTCCACGGGCACATCGATCTTAATCGTCGCCAGTTCCTTGGACAATAGTCCTTGCTGCGCAAAATTTTCAACATTCTCTTTCTGCTTGCCTTTGAGCTGGTCTACATTTTCAAGTATCCCTTCGAGCGTACCGTATTCCTTGAGGAGCTTGACGGCTGTTTTTTCCCCAATCCCTGGAATTCCTGGAATATTATCTACCGCGTCACCCATGAGCCCAAGAATATCACGCACCAAGTCCACATGGGTAATGTCCCATTTTTCACAGATCTGCTTGGGTCCCATCACATCTACTCCATTGCCCATAAAGGCTGGCTTGTAGAGAAAAATATGATCGTCCACCAATTGACCATAGTCCTTGTCTGGGGTCATCATGTACACCGTAAACTGTTCCTTCTCCGCCTTTTTTGCAATGGTGCCGATGATGTCGTCTGCCTCAAATCCATCCATTTCCAAAATAGGAATTTTGAAGGCCCGCACGATCTCCTTGACCCAAGGGATGGATACGGTAATGTCCTCTGGCTGCTCCAGTCGATTGGCCTTGTAGGGGGTATACTGCACGTGGCGAAAAGTAGGTGCCTTCGTATCAAATGCCACTGCGATGTGGCTTGGTTTTTCTTTTTCTAAGACTTCCAAAAGCGTATTGGTAAAGCCTAGCATTACTCCTGTATTGAGTCCTTTGGAATTGATTCTAGGGTTTTTACTAAAGGCAAAATGAGCCCGATAAATGAGGGCCATGGCATCCAAAAGAAAAAGTTTATGGGCTTGAGTTTGTGACATTCGAACAAAGGGTTGGGGAAAATAAAGGAAAGGATCCGACTTACTAAGATACAACTTTTCCGCAGGCGAATCAGGTCAAATCTGCTCAGCGATTTACAAAATCAGACAAGCTTAGTCAATCTTCTTTTTCTAGCTCCTTCAGGTAATTTTTTACTTGAAGGCTACGCAGAAATATTAGGGTCAAAGGAATCAACCAAAGCAACTCGTTCCCTACCAAATGAAAAATGCTCCGTTTATTCCAACCTAGTTCGGGAACGAAGCCTAAGGTAAACCAGGCTGCTAAAATGATTTTGCCTGAGATTCCAATCAAAATCAACCATACCCAAGAAACCGGATAAAAGGCTGCAAAAAAAATTACCAGACCCACTACCATCCCAAAGATTCCAAAAAAGTAGCTCGGAAGGGTACTTGAAGGAACAAGCCCCATTGCCAACCAGTTGACTACCGTCTCCCCAAAATAAACATAAAAGGCAGACCAAGCGATTGTATACATGCCCGCCAACAGCAGTAGGCCTCGGTAATGCATTGGGAACTTGGGAAAATTTGAAGCTTGATCCATGGAAGGGTTGATTTTGTAATGCGAAATGAACACCTTGAAGTGAAACAAGTTTGAGGCGTATACAAAACTATCTAATGAATCGAAAAAACAACCTCCCTTCCTTCGCTTTTCTTTTCCTTGGCGCTGCGATTTTCTCGGCTTTGGGCTTTGGAATCGGCAGAAACAGCGGAGAAATCACCCCCCTTTCCATTGATTCGGCGGCTGATTTGATTGGCCTTTCCTTTACCCCCCAGGAAAAGGACAGCATGATCGGCACCTTGACCACGCACCGAACCAATTTTGAGCTCATGCGCAAAATAACCCTTGACAATGCAGTGGGGCCGGCCTTGGTATTCAATCCTCTTCCACAAGGGTTTTATCCAAGCCAGGAGCAAAACAGCTTCGATTGGGGATTGCCCACGAAAGTAGTACTGCCCACAAGCGATGTAGACCTGGCTTTTATGCCTGTTCACCAACTTTCTGTACTAATTAAATCCAAGCAACTGAGTTCAGAGCGGCTTACAAAAATTTACCTCCAACGAATCAAAACCCATTCCGACACCTTAGCCTGCTTGGTGACCCTCCTGGAGGACCAGGCACTAAACCAAGCCAGAGCCCTTGACCAGGAGCTTGCTGCAGGCAAGTACCGAGGACCGCTCCACGGCATACCTTACGGCATCAAGGATTTATTTGCCGTACCAGGAACGCGAACCACCTGGGGGGCCACCCCTTACAAGGATCAAGTAATTGATGAAACGGCCACTATAGTGACCAAACTGGAACAAGCAGGAGGCGTACTGGTGGGTAAATTTACCCTAGGAGCCTTGGCTATGGGCGATGTCTGGTTTGGAGGGGTCACCAAAAATCCTTGGAACCTAAAGCAAGGATCCAGTGGGTCCTCTGCAGGCTCTGCTTCTGCAGTAAGTGCTGGATTGGTGCCCTTTGCCATCGGTACTGAAACGCTCGGTTCGATCGTCTCCCCCTCCACGCGCAACGGAGTGACAGGATTGCGTCCTACCTTTGGTCGTGTGAGCAGACATGGAGCCATGGCCCTCAGCTGGTCCATGGACAAAGTTGGCCCTATCTCTAGGTCCGCAGTTGATAATGCCATTGTCCTAGCTGTCCTCAATGGAAGCGACACCAAGGACCCGGCCACCATCCCTGCCGCCTTCAACTACTCGGTCAAAAAAGAGGTCAAAAAATTAAAAATTGGCTATTTCAGTTCCTATTTTGAGGGAAATCGGGCGGGAATCGAAAATGACCGTGCCGTTCTAGAACTCTTAAAAAACCAAGGAATTACCCTCCACCCAGTGGAGCTGAAAACCAGCATCAATGCCGCGCCTTTGGTATCCATGCTTTTGGTGGAAGGCGCAGCTGCTTTTGATGACCTTACCCGGCTAGGCCTTGATGACCAAATGGTAGCACAGCACAAGAGTGCTTGGCCCAATGTCTTCCGAGCAGCGCGTTTTATCCCAGCAGTAGAATACATCCAAATGAGCCGGCAGCGCAGTCTACTCATTGAAGAAATGCATGCGCTGATGAAAGAGTACGATGTCATCGTCACGCCGTCCTTTGCTGGTCAGCAGCTTCAAATCACCAACCTCACTGGTCATCCAGCCTTGTGCCTTCCCAATGGTTTTGGATCCAACGGCAGCCCAACCTCGATTACTTTACTTGCCAACCTGTTTGAGGAAGAAAAATTGATCATGGTTGGACGATTGATTCAGGAAAACTCCGACTGGCAAACGAAGCGACCACCCTTATTTAATCGCTAAAAAAGGAATTTAAAAAATCCTGCTCAAGAAACTGGAATTAAAGCTCCATTTCTCTGAAGTAAAAAAGGCTGCCCGATCGGACAGCCTTTTTTATTCTTAATGAATTATCCCTGAGATTTTAATGTGGGTAGGGGATAGAAACATCACCTTTTGGGTAGTTTCTATTTTATAGTGATCTATTTTTCCCGTAGCCTGGTTCATAAAAATCTCCCCAAGCGTGCTGCTTTGGTAAAACATGTTTTCGTCCTTAAGTTTAAAGGTCACCCAGGCAGGGTAATTTTGTACATAGCGAATGGATATTTCCTTCACTTTTCCTTTTGCCTCAGGGAGCAATTCATGAATCAACTGGTCTGGGGTGGTTCGAGTACCATACGCAGTAGCAAGGGAAGGAACGTTGATATCTGCTTCGTAAAAAGCGGCAAACTCTTCCTTCCACTGCGCTGAGGCATATTTCAAGTCCACGACCTGCTCTTCCCCATTAATTTCAGAGGTTTTAAGGACTGAATCCCCTTCTAGTTTGCTGATTTCCAGATTGATAAATTCCTTCAAATCAAAGTAAGGTAATTTCTCAAGTGCGGGTTCCTCCTTAGCTGGAGTGCAAGAAAGGACAGCCCCTAAAAGAAGAAAGCTGAAGTATCGGTTGATTTTCATTGGTCAAGAAGAATATTTCCTGTCATTTCTTCGGGAATTCCAACCCCCATCAACTGAAGGATTGTGGGCGCTAAATCCCCTAATTTGCCGTCTTTAACTGAAAATTTCTGTTTGTCCACCACAATAAACGGAACCAAATTGGTAGTATGTGCAGTATTCGGTGAACCATCTTCATTGATCATCACGTCCGAGTTGCCATGGTCAGCTATCACGAGCACAGTGTAGTCATTGGCGATGGCCGCCTTTACCACTTTTTCGGCAACGCCATCAACTGCTTCGCAGGCCTTAACCGCCGCATCAAAATCTCCAGTATGGCCTACCATGTCTGCGTTTGCAAAATTAAGGCAGATAAATTCTGCACTTTTCTTTTCCAGCTCTTTGCAGATTTTTGTGGCAATTTCACCTGCACTCATTTCAGGTTGCAAGTCGTACGTAGCCACCTTGGGTGAGGGGCAAAGGATTCTGCTTTCCCCGACAAACTCTTTTTCTCTACCTCCTGAGAAGAAGAAAGTCACGTGCGGGTATTTCTCGGTTTCCGCGATGCGAATTTGTTTTTTACCTGCTCGCTCCAACACCTCTCCTAGTGTATTGTTGAGTTTGTCTTTCTCAAACAAGACCTCAACTCCAACAAAGGTATCGTCGTAGGTGGTAAGGGTCAGGTAATCCAAGTTCAACTTCTTCATGTTGAAATCCACATAATCTCGTTGGCTAAGCGCTTGGGTAATCTCTCTACCACGGTCGGTGCGGAAATTGAAACAAAGCACCATGTCGCCTTCCTGAATAGTGGCTAGCGGCTTGTTGTCCGTGCCCACCTGAATGATGGGACGGATAAATTCGTCTGTGACGTTATTGCTGTAGGACTTCTTGATGGAAGCCAGGATATTCTTCGATTTTTCTCCCTCACCAAGCACCATAGCATCGTAGGCAAGCTTTACGCGCTCCCAACGGTTGTCCCGATCCATGGCATAGTAACGGCCGATCACGGAAGCAATTTTTCCAACTGAATGGTCCAAATGATTTTGAAGATCTGTTAAGTACCCCAATCCTCCTTTGGGATCGGTGTCCCGGCCATCCGTAAAGGCATGGATAAATACATCCTCCATCCCATGGTGTTTGGCTGCATCGCACAAGCCTTTAAGATGCTCGAGATGTGCATGTACGCCTCCGTCAGATACCAAGCCCAAAAAATGCACTTTTTTCTTTCCTGCTTTCGCTCTGGCAAAGGCATCGCTCAAGACAGGATGGGTAAGTAATTCCCCCTGCTGTACTGCCAAATTGATTTTTACCAAGTCTTGGTAGACAATCCTACCCGCACCAATATTCATGTGCCCAACTTCTGAGTTGCCCATTTGACCCTCAGGTAAGCCAACTGCAAGACCTGAAGCCTCCAGTTTGGAATGTGGATACGTCTTGAATAAGCTATCCACAAAAGGGGTGTTGGCCTTGTCGATGGCAGAAACCGCAGGATTGGTAGCTAATCCCCAACCATCCAAAATCATCAATAAAACTTTCTTATTCATGCCGCAAATATAGTACATTCCAAACCAAAATGGGGCTGTAATGTTGTAAATTAACCAGTTAAAGAAGGTTTTTCTAATTTAGAGGGTTGAAAAAGAAGCAATTATTTTTTGAATTTCTGCAGCCTACAAATTCAAAAAAATAAAATCCCCTGTTTCAAGGAAAATTTTGCGTCATAAGGGAACTCAGCCCTTTAGTTTCAGTCGGAAGAGGTCTCCTGAGACAAAAATTCAAGGTTCCGCTTAATCCCTTTAAACTTGGTTCGGTTGACGGCCGAACCGGAAAAAACTTTTTTGAATGTTTCTTCAGTAAGCTCTTTCCAATCTTGTGCTGCCAAAGCTTGCAAGTCAGACGATGGGGTGAAAGCAGGTTCCTGATGGGGTTTTGAGAAGCGATTCCAAGGACAGACGTCCTGACAGACATCACAACCAAATACCCAGTTGTCCATCTTCCCCGCAAAGGAGCTAGGGATGGCATCCTTTAGTTCAATGGTGAGGTAGGATATGCATCGAGAGCCATCCACTACACCTGGCGCCACAATCGCATCCGTTGGACAAGCATCCATGCAAGCCGTGCAGGTGCCACAGTAATCTTTGGCGATGGGAAGGTCTGGAGTAGCTTCCAGATCGATCACCAATTCTGCCAAAAAGAAAAAGCTGCCTAGCTGCCGATTGAGCAGGAGGCTATTTTTACCAATCCAGCCCAGCCCAGCTCGCTGTGCCCACTGCCTTTCCATAATTGGGGCAGAATCAACAAAACTCCTGCCGTCGATCTCGCCGATCTCGTCGCGGAGGCAGGTCAAAAACTCTCGGAGCTTTTCTTGGATCACGTCATGGTAATCCTTCCCATAGGCATACTTAGCCAGTTTAAGGTCTTCCCTGCCTTCTGGAAGTGCTCGTTCTGGGTAGTAATTGTACACCAGGGAAACGACCGTTTTCGCTCCTTCCACCAACTTTCGGGGATCGAGTCGTTTATCAAAATGATTGGCGAGGTAGCCCATGCGCCCTTGGTAGTCTCGTCGCAACCATTCTTCCAACTTGGGGGCTTCTTCCTCCAAAAATTCCGCCTTTGCAATGCCACAAAAGTCAAAGCCCAAGCGCTTGGCAGTGGCTTTTAACAGCTGAGCATGTCGTTCGGAAGCAGTCATTACACGTCGAAAATAGGGAGTTTTCGCCTATTTTTTTGTTCAAAAAAATTCAGTGGGCATGAAACGCTCCCTTCCCCTCTTTCCAAGTTTTGCCGCGAGGCAAAGAAAGGCAAATCGAGGAGCCGGCCTAGGGGGGATCGCAGTACTTTTTTTTGAAATTTTTGTGCCGCTCAAAACTCATTGCCACAATTACGTGTTATCCTTGCATTCAGGTCAGTCATCCCTAGCAGTAGGGACTTTGTTTCTCATTAATGCACCCATGAAAGGCTTTACCTTTACGAAATATGTTCCTCCTCTTGATCCGGAAAAAAACCGGTTTGATAGCCTGTTGGAGATTTTTCTTCAGCTAGTAACGATGACGGGCGGGGATGTGGCAGAGGCGCTGAGCTGGTTGACCAATCTAGACAAGCGTTACCAACTCACTAGTCCAGACTATGGAATCGGTAATTTTATCGAAGACCTCAAATCCAAGGGCTACCTCAGCGAGGAAAATCAAGAGGGCAAATTTGAAATCACTGGAAAAGCAGAGCAAACCATCCGAAAAAGTGCCTTAGAGGAAATTTTCGGCAAGCTAAAAAAGAGTAAATCTGGCCAACACCGAACCCATATTTCTGGGCCTGGTGAGGAGCAGGGCAGTGAGCGCCGTGCTTACGAATTTGGGGACAACCTGGATCAAATTGCGCTAACTGATTCGCTCCGAAATGCGCAAGCCAACCGTGGAATTGGCGGTGATTTTTTGTTGACCGAAGACGATTTGGAAGTGGTGGAAAACGAGCAGCGCAGCCAAACCTCCACGGTACTGATGATTGACATTTCCCACTCCATGATCTTGTATGGAGAGGACCGCATCACGCCTGCCAAGAAGGTAGCCATGGCCTTGGCAGAGTTGATTAAAACCCGCTATCCCAAAGACACCTTGGACATCATCGTGTTTGGAAACGATGCCTGGCAGATAGAAATAAAGGATTTGCCCTACCTCCAAGTTGGGCCCTACCATACGAATACAGTAGCTGGTCTTGAGCTAGCCATGGATTTGTTGCGAAGAAGAAAAAATCCAAACAAACAGATTTTTATGATCACAGATGGCAAGCCTACTTGCCTGAAAGTGGGGATTAAATACTACAAAAATGCCTTTGGCATTGACAGCAAAATATTAGCAGAAACACTTAAGCTTGCCGCTCAATGCAGGAAGTTGAAAATTCCTGTAACCACCTTTATGATTGCTACAGATCCCTACCTCAAGGAGTTTGTGAAGGAATTTACGAAGGTCAACAATGGCAATGCCTATTACAGCAGCTTGAAAGGGCTGGGAGATTTAATTTTTGAGGACTACAGACGAAACCGAACCAAACGCTTTTAGAATGGATTACGCACAACTTACCGGAGAGCAACTCCTCCAAATCAAAACTCTTGGCCAACTGAAGGCAGCAGGATACAGCCCGAAGTCCATCAAAGAGGAGCTTCGAGCCAATCTAATCCTAAAAATCAAAGCAAAAGAAAACGTGTTTGAAGGCGTTTGGGGCTACGAAGACACGGTTATTCCTGACATAGAGCGCGCAATTCTTTCGCGGCACAACATCAATTTGCTCGGACTTCGAGGTCAAGCGAAAACTAGAATTGCACGGATGATGACCCTCCTTCTGGACGAGTATGTACCGGTTCTCTTCGGTTCTGAACTCAATGAAGATCCACTGCTCCCGCTATCCACTTTTGCCAAAAACTTGATTGACGAAAAGGGCGATGACTGCCTTATCTCTTGGTTGCCACGAGCAGAACGCTATGCAGAAAAATTAGCCACTCCAGACGTATCTGTGGCCGACCTCATTGGGGACGTAGATCCGATCAAGGCGGCGACCCTCAAACTTAATTACAACGACGAGCGGGTCATCCATTATGGATTAGTTCCTCGTTCGCACCGCTGCATTTTTGTGATCAACGAACTTCCAGACCTTCAAGCGAGAATCCAAGTTGCTCTATTCAATATTTTGCAAGAAGGGGACATCCAGATTCGTGGATTTAAGCTGAGGTTGCCTTTGGACATCCAGTTTATCTTCACTGCCAATCCTGAAGATTACACCAACCGGGGCAGTATTGTGACCCCACTTAAGGACCGAATTGAAAGTCAAATCATCACACACTATCCCAAGTCCATTGACATTGGCAAAAAAATCACCGCACAGGAAGCACGACTGCAAGGAAAGCCGGTAAGCAAAATCCATGTTCCAGAGCTTATGAAAGATCTGATTGAACAAATTGCCATAGAGGCGCGCCACTCCGAGTTTGTAGATGAAAAAAGTGGGGTGTCAGCAAGATTGACCATTTCAGCCTATGAAAATCTAATTTCTGCAGCGGAAAGAAGGATGTATCGGAACAATGAGACAAGTACCATCGTGCGAATTTCTGATTTGATCGGGGTCATTCCCGCCATCACAGGTAAGGTAGAGCTTGTTTATGAGGGCGAACAAGAAGGCGCTGGACTAGTGGCCTACAACCTGATTGGGAAGGCTATTCGAACTCAGTTTATCAATTATTTTCCTTCCCCTGAGCAAAAGAAAAAGCAGAAGTCTGCCAATCCTTATGTCGTTCCTTTGGCCTGGTTTGGAGAAGGAAATGAATTAGACATTTTGACTGACCTCAGCGACAAAACCTACAAAAGTATCTTGCATGGAGTTCCTGGGCTCGAAAAAGTAGTGACCCAACTGGTGGCGCAGCTCCCCGAAAAAGAAAAGGAGTTCTTTATGGAGTTTGCACTTCATGGATTGGCTGAATACTCCCAGCTGAGCAAAAAAATGGTTGATACAGGGCTTCAATTCAAGGACCTTTTCAGCTCCATGTTTGAGATAGGTGGAGATGATGAAGAGGGATTTGAAGAAGAGGAAGACGATTCTTAAGGAGTAGTTGCTGCGCGTTTAGAAGCGTAATGCCAAGTTTAGGAAGGAACTAAGAAGGACTCAGATATCCTCTATATTTGTAAGATGGCCGAAAATCAACTTCCAGAGGCATTTGAATCTCAAATGCTGGCACTACTTGGACCCGAGGAGTTTGCCCTTTTTAAGGAAGGATTAGCCCTTCCTTCGCAAACATCCATTCGGCTCAACCAGAGGAAGTTTGCGGAGCTACCCTACCCAAGGCGGCCGATTCCCTGGGCTAAAGACGGGTATTTTTTGGAGGAGCGACCCAGCTTTACAATGGATCCTACCTTCCATGCCGGGGCCTACTATGTGCAGGAAGCTTCCTCGATGTTTATTTCTCATGTCCTAGAGTCCCAGAAAATACAAAAAGGGATTTATCTGGACTTGGCTGCTGCCCCTGGCGGGAAAAGCACCTTGCTCTCTAGCTATTTGGGAGAGGAAGGATTGCTTGTAGCCAATGAAGTCATTGCCTCTAGAGCTCAAATATTAAAGGAAAATGTGATCAAGTGGGGCCTTGGCAACGCGGTAGTTACGCACAACGATCCGGAGCATTTCGGTCCTTTGGAGGGATTTTTTGATTTGGTGCTCGTGGATGCTCCCTGCTCTGGAGAGGGAATGTTCCGAAAAGACCCTTTGGCTCGTGAGGAATGGTCTGCCGAACATGTCTCCTTATGTTCCGCTCGACAAAAACGTATTGTGGATAAAGCGGGGGAACTCGTGAAAGGAGGAGGTTACCTTTTGTATTCTACCTGTACGTTTAACGAAAAAGAGAATGAAGAGGTCCTTCGGTTTCTAATTGAGGAATTTGCTTTTGAGCCGGTACGAATCGCCTTAGATCCGAGTTGGGGAATTGTCGAAACGCAGGTGATTTTCGAAGAAGAAACCTTTTTTGGATACCGCTTTTTCCCACACAAGGTAGCGGGAGAGGGGTTTTTCATCACGGTCTTGCGAAGACCAGAAGGAGCCTATTCACAAGTAGCTCCGACCACCAAAGAATTCAAACACCACAGCCTCAAGCGCGTGGGAGAAAAAGAGGCTACAGTTCTTGAACAAGAAGTTGGTGGCGATGGAACGGGCAAGTTTTACCTGTTGCAGGATGCCTACTTCCGAATGCATGGGGACTATTCTCAAGAACTAGAAAAGTTGGCTCAGGTGCTGAGTGTACGTTATTTCGGAGTGGAACTAGGGAAAAAACACCAAAAAGAATGGATTCCTAGTCATGAATGGGCCCTCTCTACCCTTCCCAAAAATGGGTTTCCCCAAAAGGAACTTTCTGTGGAGGAAGCCTTGGATTTTTTACGAAAGAAGGAACAATCCTTTGCGGAGCTCCCCATGGGATGGGTCCTACTGACTTACCAGAAACTACCCTTAGGATGGATTAAGAATTTAGGCAATCGGGCAAATAACTATTACCCGAAGGAATGGCGAATTCGGAACTAAAAAGTCAGCCCCAAAGTACCCCTACAAGTCTATTCTAAAATTAATTTTCGACATCAGGCCAAGAAAGAAGCCGCTCTTCCTAACTTAGAAGTCAAGTAAACCCCACCGGATTCCATGCTCAAAAAACAGCGATACGAAGCCTTTATTCAGCACTTTTCTGAAAATATGCCTGTTGCAGAAACTGAGCTAGAGTACGAAAACACCTTTCAGTTGCTGGTAGCGGTTGTTTTATCAGCACAATGCACCGATAAGCGGGTAAATATCGTGACACGCGAACTTTTCAAGCACTTTCCAACGGCTGCCCACCTGGCTACAAGCCACTTTGACGAACTTTTTCCCTACATCCGTTCCGTTTCCTACCCCAACAATAAAACCAAACACCTCATCGGACTAGGTAAAATGCTACTGGAGGATTTTGCAGGAGAAGTCCCCTCCACCGTAGAAGAGTTGGTCAAATTGCCTGGTGTAGGAAGAAAAACCGCCAATGTGATTACCTCTGTCGTTTGGCAGCAACCCAATATGGCAGTAGATACGCACGTGTATCGGGTATCGCGGCGCTTGGGGCTAGTGCCTTTAACCGCCAAGACTCCCCTGGAAGTTGAAAAACAATTGGTCAAGCATTTGCCCAAGGAGCACATTCACAGGGCCCACCACTGGCTGATTCTTCACGGGCGCTACACTTGCCTAGCAAGAAGTCCCAAATGCAGTGTTTGTGGAATCACAGCGCTTTGCAAACATTTTGAAAAAATGCAAAAAAACGCGGATAAGGCCTGAAAGACGCTGGGCTAAACCCTATTTTTCAGAAGCATTGCGTGGTCGGTACCCAGAATCTTTAAACAACTTTTTTGCATCCGCTTCGCGCATCAGCTCCGGTAAGGCGAGATCCTGCTGAACCGCGAATTCTTCTACAATATTCCATCCTATCCATCGCCCAATTCTGCCTGGAGCATCCGCGCTAATTGCATCTGTTGCCGGAGCTTCGCCGATGTATTTGCGGATTTCGAATGGATTGGTTTCGAACAACAATTCGTTCTCAATAAAATGTGCCCAAATAATGTCTTCGTTGTCCCAGCAGGCCTGAATTTGTTCGGGCGTGTAGCCAATCAGGTATTGGTCATCTGTGCAAGGCAAGATGGATTTGACAAAATGATAGGCCTTGCCATAGTAAACCATTTCGGCCAAGAGCGTATTTTCTTTGGGGTCAATCTCATTGTAACGGGAAGAAATGGCCAAGACAATCATAGGAACGAGGTATTTGCGCTCGTATCGCGAGGCAAGGTACCTGGGAATATCTGGTTGGAAAGCGTGGTCACTGGGCAAAAAATAATCTAGCCCAATCACGATCACTTCTTCATCTATGATCAAGTCAAAACCAGACACGTAGGTGTACACTTTGGGCTCTTTGAAGTCGGGATAATAGCTTTTCAAGTAGGCAAAAGCTTGCTCTAACTCTACTTTAACATCCGATAGATTGGCAAACTCCTTGGCCACGGCTTTATTCAATTCTTGCATAGCCGAATCTTGATGTAGGCGTACAAGATCCCCCGCCAAAGAATCCATATTCGGATAAGCGTCTATGCCGAGGGCTTTGGAAGTTACTTCAGGATATTGCGCCAATAAAGTAAGCATCTCCTCCTTGGTTTCTGCTCCAAAAAAAGCCGGTTCCAAGCGCTGAATAGTCAAGTCCACACGGCCTTCTAGCCGATCTTCATCTAGTGTACAGGTGCTGTCCGATGATTGACAGGAAAAAAGCACAGTAACCAATAGCAGGACGAAGATGCGGATATACATGAATTTGTTTTTTTGGCAAGTTAAAGAAACCCTCACAATTCTACAGAACACGGAAGCTTTCGCCTCTAATTACAGCTCCAATTGCCTTGAGTTTTTAAGATAATTAGTTTGAAATCAGCGGTTAAAAGTCAGTCTCTTTCGCTCAAATCTGCCCATACATTTGGTATAATTAAGAATTAAACGGATTTTTATCCTTTAGATTCTTCTACACCCTAAGGAATTCCATTTTCACGATGAAGTCTTTTCACAAATTTACCTACTTTTTAGTACTACTTTGCTTCTGGGCCACTGCTCCAACTTTCGTTTTTGCGCAGCAAAATGTAGACCTCAACACCATACGAGTAGATCAACTTAGTGATGATCAAATCGAGGAACTCGTGAAGCGCGCGCAAGATGCGGGGCTAAGCAGCACGGATTTCTTGATGATGGCACAAATGAGGGGCATGCCTTCGGGGGAAGTTGAAAAACTTCGAAACAGAATTGAGGGCTTGGCTGAAGGTTCCAGCAAGTCAAGATCCACGAATGTATCAAAAAGAGCTGCTCGCGAACAGGTAGACATCAATGACATCACCAGAGGCCTGATGGAAACACAGGAGTTGATGGAAGAGGAAAAAGCGGATTCCTTGCTTTTTGGGAGTACCTTATTTTTTCAAAAGAATCGGAAACTAAGCTTTGAGCCAAGCTTAAACCAGGCCACTCCCAAAAATTACATTCTTGGACCAGGAGACCTCATCTATGTGGATATCTACGGACAATCTGAGAAATATTACGAGGCAACCGTCAACCCAGAAGGTTCCATTTTATTGGATAACATTGGCTTGATCGCGGTTTCTGGAAAAACCATTGAAGCAGCTGAAGGAATCATCAAAAATCGAGTGGCTGCTTTTTATACAGGACTTAGTGGATCCAATCCTAGCTCCTTTCTTCAAGTCACGCTTGGGAATGTCAAAACCATCAAGGTGCACATTTTGAACGAAGTTCGTCTGCCTGGAACCTTTACCTTGAGCGCCTTCTCCACGGTATTCAATGCCCTCTATGCGGCTGGAGGCCCTTCAGATAAAGGAACCCTACGTGCCATCCAGCTCATCCGAAACAATAAAAAAATCGCTGAAATTGATGTGTATGACCTACTCATCAATGGAACAGCCAATTTGGACGTGCAACTCCAAGATCAAGATGTGATCCTGGTCAACCCTTATCTTGCTCGAGTGAAGGTGATGGGGGAAGTTAAGCGCCCCTTGGTTTTTGAGGTCACACCAGAGGACAACCTAGAGGACATCCTTCGCTTTGCAGGTGGATTTACAGACTTGGCATTTAAGGATCGCATTTCCATCTCTCGCATCACTGGCAATCAACGCTCCATCTCGGATGTATATCAAAACCAACTGGGGCTTTTTAACCTAAAGGGAGGAGATGAGGTCACTGTAGGAAGAATTATCGACCGCTACACCAACCGAATTCAAATCAAGGGAGCAGTGTTTAGACCAGGAGTTTTTTCCTTAACAGAAGGACTTACGCTTACCCAATTGATCAAAAATGCAGATGGCCTCAAAGGCGATGCCTACACGCAGCGAGCCAGCATCTTGCGAACCAAAGGAGACCTCAGTTCAGAAGTATTGGAAGTAAATCTTCAAGCGGTATTGGAAGGCCGCCAAGAAGATGTGGTCTTACAACGTGAAGATGTAATCCGTATTTCTAGCATTTATGACGTTCAAAACGAACGCTACATACAGATACTTGGTGAGGTAAAACGTCCGGGCACCTATCCTTATGCGGCAGGAATGACGCCTGAAGAATTGATTCTTATCGCCGGTGGCTTGCAAGAATCTGCCAACATAAATGACATTGAGATTGCCAGAAGGCTGGAAGATTCAGATTCAGGAACGCTATCGGATATCATCACCACCTCCATCAATGCAGATTTATCCTTCAACCCGAATGCCATTTCTTTGGCACCCTTCGATCAGGTAATCGTGCGAAAGCGAGCCAATTTTACGATGCAGCGCCTCGTGTCGGTAGAAGGACAGGTCAATTCTCCGGGAATTTTTGCGATTCAAACGAGTGTAGACCGGATCTCTGATTTGATCAAAAGGGCTGGAGGGGTAAATCAATTTGCCTACACCAAAGGCGCTACCTTGATTCGTAAAACAGAGTTTTTCAACACTGAGTCGGAGCAAGTGCGAAGACAGAAAAATTTGGAAGCACTTCGCGTTCTTCTTAAGGACAATCCAACCAAACCTGAAGCGCAGGAAGAACTCCTTATTCGCCTTTTCAGAGACCTTCCAACCGAAAAAGTGGCAAAAACAGATTCCACTGCCAATAATGCCAAACGAGAGTCGTTGGATCAAATTGCTGCAGAAACCCCTGGTGTAGCTGTAAAATTCAAGGAAACAGAGGCCGTTGCCATCAACCTGGAAAAAATCCTTGCCAATCCTGGTTCGGAGGAAGATTTGGTACTCGAGGAAGGCGATATTCTCAATGTGCCCAAGCTCTTGCAAACCGTTCGTATGCGTGGAGATGTAGTCTACCCGACTACCTTAAGACACGAGCAAGGCCGTAGCCTTCGGTTTTACATCAATGGAGCAGGTGGATTTGACCGAAGAGCCAACCGCAAGCAAACCTATGTAGTCTATGCAAATGGGGCGGTAAAACGAACAAAAGGGTTCTTTGGAGTTCGAAGCTTCCCAGTCGTGGAGCCTGGAGCTGAAGTGATCATTCCAAGTAAAGGACCTAAGATCCCAATTCGTCTAGGCGAATTGGTAGGCGTCACTACTGGACTGGCCACCTTGGCATTGGTTCTTTCTCAAATCAACCAACAGTAATTCCAATGAGCGGAAACTCACATTTTTCAGCCTCCCAATTCACCTTGAAAGAGGTGGTACAAAACTTAATCAATTGGGTAGTATTTTTTAGCTCCAAGTGGAAAGTTCTCCTGATATCCTTCGTCCTAGGGGCTGGGATGGGTGCTGGGTATTCGCAACTTAAAGACCCTGTTTTTCATGCTGAAACTTCCTTCGTTTTGGAGGAAGAAGGAATGGGAGGAATTGGTCAAATGTCAGGGATTGCAAGCCTTCTTGGTGTTAATTTGGGTGGCATAGGTGGCACGAATGGCCTTTTTCAAGGGGATAACATCATGGAGCTGTACCGCTCGGACCGGATGTTAGAAGAAACACTCTTGAGTCCCTTTGACAAAGAGCGTTTATTGATCGATCGGTTTATTGAATTCGAAGAGTTGGAAAACAAATGGGCCTCCAGAATCGATTTAGCTACGCTGACTTTTTCTTCTTCCAGGGAGAACCATGGGGTCAAGCAGGACTCAGTAATCAAGGAAATCGCCAAGATCATCCGAGAAAAACAACTGGCAGTAGTCAAGCCGGATCGGAAATTGAGTATTATTCAGGTGACTGTTTCTTCTAAAGATGAAGGGTATGCGAAGCTTTTTAACGAAACGCTGGTGAGCAAGGTGAATACCTTTTACTTGGAGACTAAAACCAAAAAAACAGGGGAAAACCTCCGTATTTTACAAACTCAGGCAGACTCGGTTCGAGCAATTCTAGATGCAAGTCTCGGCACCTTGGCTGCCGAACAAGATCGTGTTCCCAATGCCAACCCCTTGCTGAGTGCTGCCACCGTCAATGAACGCCGCAAACAAGTTGATGTTCAAACTAGCGCTGCAGTTTTTGAAGAAATTGTGAAAAATCTGGAGATGGCTAAAATCAACCACCGCATCAACACCCCATTAATTCAATTGATTGATTCTCCCAAGCTGCCCTTAAAAAGATCTGAAGTTCGTTTGGTGAAGGGAACGGTTTATGGAGCCATCCTCTTCGGTTTCTTAGCCCTTAGCTTTCTATATCTGAGAAGAATCTATCAAAAGCACTTGCAGGAAGTCTAAACGCAAGCTTCCATGGTTGAAAAAAACAATCTGTTGATCCCATTTGGGAATTTTTTCCGGAATAAGTCTCTCCAGAACTTTCTTTTTCTGGCATTGATTCAGTCCTCAACGATCTTGATTTCCCTCATTTCCATGCCCCTCCTGATTCAAAGTATCGGGGCAGAACAATTTGGATGGGTCAACTTATCCTTTTCCGTAATTATTGTATTCACTATTTTGGTAGGCTTTGGGTTCAACTTGAATGCTCCTCGAGAAGTAGCCCTCAATCAATCCAATAAGGAAGCGCTTTCGCAGTTGGTTTCCAATGTGTTTTCAGCCAAAATTCTCCTTGCCGTTTTTTCCACAATCCTCATCTTGATCGGAGCCTACGGCCTGAATCTCTTCCAAGGATACCAAACCATTTTAGTATTATCCGTATTTCTGCTCTTTTCAGAAGCCACTTTTCCGCTCTGGTTTTTTCAAGGGATGGAAAAAATGAAGCTGATTTCCATCGCCAATGTCTTCAGCAAATTACTTTATTTATTGGGTATTGTCCTTTTTATCCGTGATCCGGAACAGTCCAAATGGGTCAACTTTATCCTAGGAACTTCAGGATTAGGCATCAATATCCTGTTGCTGATTTACATCCATTTTGCCTTGGATATCAAGTTTTACAAACCCCGAATCCTCGAGCTATTTACCTTATTAAAAAATACAGGACTGCTTTTGCTATCCAATATTGTGACCCATTTCTCTATCAATGGGGCATTGGTGGTATTGAGTTTTTTTGCTTCCGCCACTACCTTGGGCCTGTTTAGTCTTGCAGAAAGGATCTCCATGGTGCTTCGAATGTTTCCTGCTATGGTCATCCATTCTATTTTTCCCAATGCTTCAAAGCTGCTGAAAGAAGATTTAAGTGCTTTTATAAGCTACCTAAAGAAGGTTAGTTTCGTCGCTTTTGCCGTAGGGTTAACTGTTTCTTTGGCTGTTTTTGGGCTGGCACCGGTTATCATCCAATTATTTTCAAAAGGGGAATTTGTAGATTCCATCTCCTATTTGCGAGTTTTAGCATTTATCCCATTTTTGGCTTGCCTCAATATCATGAATGTGGTCATTTTTCTTGTCAATGGCCAAAACAACCTGATGTTCAAATCTTCTTGGATGATGGGTTTATTTATGCTTTCCAATTCAATCTTTCTTACTAGCCAATATGGGGCGATTGGACTTTGCTATGCCATGTTATCTACCGAAATTGTGGTTTTTTTAATCTGTTGCGTTTTAAATTGGGTGTATAATCGGCCTTTGATTTTAGCTATCTTAAAAACTAGTAAGCCCAATGCAGCTTGAAAAAGACAGTGAGATGAATCAATTCAGAGAAAACTTGGCAGAGGTTAGCATGGAGCCCAACAGCCCGCCCAAGGTAACCATCATCATCGTCAACTGGAATGGCTATGAGCTGACAAAGGCTTGCTTGGAATCCCTAAAAGAACTGCAGTACTCCAATTTTCAAACTGTTTTGGTGGACAATGGTTCCGTCGACGGTTCGGGAGAGAAACTGAAATCCGAATTTCCTGAGATTGAGTTGCTAACCAGCCCTGACAACATTGGATTTACAGGAGGCAACAACCTTGGAATACAATGGGCCTTGGATCATTCTTATGATCAGGTGCTTTTGCTAAATAATGACACCCTTATAGAACCTGACTTTCTGGTTCCATTGGTTTCTTTTTTAGAACAAAACCCAGATTATGGCGCGGTGCAACCCAAAATCATGTTTGAAGCGGAACGGGATAAACTATGGAATGCGGGGGGTGGATATTTCAAGGTGTTGGAAATGACTTGGTCCATCGGGATAGGGCAATTAGATGAAGGGCAATTTGATCAGGAAAAAGATACGCCTTGGATTACGGGATGTGCCATCCTTGTGAAGTCGGCTGTAATCAGGCAGGTAGGAATGTTGGACAATCGGTTTTTTGCCTACTACGAAGATGTCGAGTGGTCCTTTCGAATCAAAAAATCAGGGTTCCGACTTCGTTACCTTCCTCAATCCAAAATTTACCATGTAGCGGGAGGATCCTCCAAAAAAATCAAAACCAAAGAAGGCGTCATTCCTCCAATCCTCCACTATTACCGAACTAGAAACCACCTCTTTTTAATCCGAAGCCATTCAAATCCAGTATCCTTTGTATTAAGTTTGTTGTACCAAACCCTAAAAAATGCTGCCTTCATTCTGTATTTGGGATTAAAAGGTAGGTTCCAAAAAGTAAATGCAATTTTGAAAGGACATTATGAAGGTCTTTTTTCCAAATGAAACCCATTTAATGAAAAGTCCCAACACCACATTATTCCCAGATATTGAAGCTTACTCCAAAGAAAGCGGGTTGAGTCCTGAAGTCCTTGAAGAGGCATTTAAGCTTGAAAATCATTACCATAAATTGTTGGTTAAGGAAGAAGATGCCAAAAAAAGAGAGGGCTTATACGATGAATTCTATTCCAACCTCCTTCAATTTTACGGCAGAACAGCAAAGGAGGATAGTTCGCTTGAAGAAAGAATAGCCACCAAAGATCCACAGGTTACCCTTTTTGAAAAAGAGCTGAAAGGAAAATCCATCATCGATTTTGGTTGTGGAGAAGGATATTTTCTAATGAACATCCAAAAGAATATCCCTTATAAAAAGTTGACTGGAGTGGATGTCTTTATTCCCGAAACCCTCAAAAATCATCCGAGTATTCAGTTCATTTCCTCCGGCATCATCAATTTCAGAACCGAAGAAAAATTTGAACTGGCCTTTTCAGATAATGTAATCGAGCACCTCTCCCCCTTGGATTTGATGGATCATCTTCGATCAGTCTATGAGAGCTTGGTGCCCGGAGGAAAATTCATCTTGGTGATGCCAAATCGGCTTTTTGGACCGATGGATGTCACTCGAATTATCGACAATTCCAGCTCGGGACGGATTCAAGCGCAAGGGGGGCATCTCAATGAGTCCTCTTACCATGAGATGGTGGGAGCGTTGACCGAAACTGGGTTTTTCAATTTTCAAACGGTCCTCCCCATCCCCAAATTCAAATACAGTACGTTTAAAAACAACAGGATAAAGACGGACTGGATCATCGGCATTGAGCAAAGTAAGTTTTTATTGAATATATTCAGGGGTATAAAAGTCAAGGGAAGGTGCCCTGTGAGGTTTACAGTGACCTTGATCTGTCAAAAGCCTGAACTGCATTGATCACTCAAACACTTTTTATTTTATCACTTTTGGGTTATGCGCTGCTGCTGCACTTCACGCTGAAGGCCATGGTCTTCAAAGGAAAGTGGGAGTACCTGGTGTTTTTTTTGGCGGCCTACCTCCCCTTTCATACCACCTTCTTAAGTATTTTATTTCAGGCAACAAATTCCAAACTGCCAATCACACTTTTCCAGGTGGTCAAGGACTTGGTGGTCATCGGATCTGTGCTGATTTTTGTACTCTACAGACGAAAGATTTTTGAATATCCCATTCGCTTCCAAACAGTGGAATGGCTCTTATTGGCATTTATTGGCTTGGCATTTATCTTTCTTTTATTACCCATCGGAGAGCCCAGTTTTGTAGAAAAAGCCCTTTACTTCAAAAATATTCTAATCCCTGGACTGGTGTATTTCGTGGGTAGAAACACCAATTTCGAAGATTTTGAAGTCAAAAGATTGTTTCAGATCATTTTTGTGATTGCGTTTTCTGCATTCGTGGTCAATCTCTTTGAAGCATTTATCGGTTCCCATTTACAAACCTTCACGGGGTATGCCCTTTTCAATTATGGCATATACGATATGGTGCCCTCTGGCAATTTTGGGTTATCCTGGACCTTCGAAACCCAAGCCATGACCAAGAGACTGGCCTCGTTTTTTGCAGATCCTTTGGAGTTGGCCAGTTCCGTACTTTTAGGTTTTGCCGCAGGGCTAATCTGGTTTTTGACCTCCAAAAGAGAGGAAAGTTTCCCCTACACTCTTGTCATGCTCTGCTCCATGGGAAGTCTGTTTTTCTCGAGTTCAAGGTCTGCATTTGGGGCTTTTTTTATCATGCTGTTTTTTATTGCCGTGATTTTTAAGCTTTATCGGTTGATCCTATTTGGTTTCGGTCTAGTTGCAGCATTTGTCATCTTCGTCGTATTTTTTGCCTCTGAAGACTTCTATTATTTCGTAATCGATACAATAACATTCCAAAATGCCTCAAGCGTAGGCCATGTGTTGGAATGGATAACTGCCTTGGACTCCATGATCCAAAATCCCTTGGGTGTCGGATTGGCCATGAGTGGCAACTCCGGTAGTGTCACCGATGAAGCACGGATCGGAGGGGAAAACCAATTCCTAATCTATGGGGTGCAGCTGGGATTTTTAGGAATGTTTTTGTACATCCTTCT
>CAMDLI010000002.1 GCA_945901615.1 Spirosoma fluviale | reverse complement strand
AGGGAATAGATGGTGGAGTATTTCCAATGCCCTGCCCCGTAGATGCGGTCATAGAGTTTGCTAGATGGGATATCTCCTCCTTTTTCTCCGCTCATATCGATGCCTAGGGGCGCACCCAATCCAAATTTCAAAACACTTTCTCTCCAGGCATTCAGTCCTATTTCGGTGTCTTTGAAGGTGTTAGACGATACCTCTCGGTTGATGATTTGACGAAAAGCTTGGTGGTAGTAGGGATTGCATGAATTCCGAATGGCACCAAATAGATTAACTGGATTGGGATGGTTGTGGCAAGCCACCAAAGATTTGTTACAAGAGAAGGTGGAGCTTGGAGTCAAAACCCCTTCCTGCAGGCCGATTAAGCTCTGTACAATCTTGAAGATGGACCCAGGAGGATAGGTAGCCATGATGGGACGATTGAATAGCGGCTTAGAATTGTCTGTATTGAGGATTTTGTAAGTTTTGCCAAACTCCGCCCCAGTTAGTTGATTTGGATTATAAAATGGAGCTGAAATCATCGCTAAAATCTCCCCAGTTTTGGGTTCAATTGCCACCACGGAACCAGTTTTGCCGGCCATCAGCAACTCTCCAAACTGTTGTAATTCCAGGTCAATCGTGGAGGTAAGGTTTTTGCCTGCGATGGAAATGGTGTCGTATTGTCCTTCCTTAAATGGCCCTTTGTCCATTCCACGAACATTGACCATTTTATATTTAACTCCTTTGTTCCCGCGCAGCTCCTTTTCATAGTACTTTTCCAGGCCGCTAAGCCCTACGTAGTCCCCCTGGGAATAATAGCTTAGCGTATCTCTTTTGAGTTGCCCTGCACTGATTTCTCCAATGTAGCCCAAGGCATGTGCTGCTGTTGGACTGGGATAAGATCTGACGGATCGTGTAAGGATAAATAAGCCGGGATAGTCCACCAAGAAATCTTGAATACGCGCAAAGTCTGTGTTGGAGAGCTGCTTGATAAGCGGGGAAGGCTTTACCTTGGAGTAATTTTTTGCCGAATTATATCCCTCGATTAATTGCTCTTTACTGATACGAAACAGCTCGCAGAATTTGGTAGTATCCTTCAAATGGAATTCTCGAGGTACCACCATCAAATCAAATATGGGGTTGTTGAACACCATCAATTTGCCAGAACGATCGTATACCAATCCTCGGTAAGGGTGATCGACTATTCGTTGGATGGCATTACTTTCTGCTCTTTTTAAGAAGCTGTCATCCAGCACTTGGATCGCAAAGAGCTTGACAAGTAAGATCCCGCTTACTAAAAAAATGACCAATAGGATGACCGCAGGACGTTGATCTCTCATGAGATGCTTCGTTTACGACTAAAGAAAAGTAACTGCACCACCAAGGTAAGTAGCAAGGTGAATAGCGCGGAAAAGAAGCTTTTGCTCAGGATGCCTAAAAATCCACCAGTACCCCACTGGTCTGCGGTAAAGAAAGCAAGGCAATACACAAACAGGAGTGGGAATGCGTAGCTAATGTATCGTCCAAATCCGATCTGACCGAGGCTAGGCTCTTCTGCTTCATCAAAGCCTCCAGTAGGGCTAGCGACTTTGAGCCAAGTGGGCTTCAGAAAGGCAAATAAAGTGGCCGCTGCTGCATGCATACCGATGGTTTGGAAGAAAATATCCAAGATAAATCCAATGCAAAATGCAATCAACATCAAGGGGATGGTGCGAAGGGTACTAGGTAAAATCAATAAACCAAGAAGATACAAAAAGCCAAAGGCATGCCCAAAGACGGCAAGATTTTTTAGAAATAGAATTTGAACCAATCCTAAAATTAGTATCAAGAAGCCGTATGAAAACAGGTTTCTAATATTCATTGATCAAATCGGATTGACGGTATAGGGAGTCGAGCTCTTGAAATCTAGTATTTTCCACCAAGTAGACGTAGTTTAGTTTACTAAAATCGGTGCTCAATTTTACTGTTAGTGCTAGATAATTGGGGTCAGATTTGTTGACTTCCACTTTTGAAATTTTTCCGATCAGGATTCCTTCAGGAAATACTGCATTGAATCCTGACGAAATTACCGTGTCTCCCTTACTCGCTTTGACATGTCGCGGAACGTAAAGGAGCTGTACTTCTGAAGTAGTGCTTCCATCCCATCGTACCGAACCAAAAACATCCGAAGATTTGATTTTCGCAGAAATTAGAAGGTTGGTATTCAACACTGAAAATGCAACCGCATAATTTTCTGAAACGGATTTGACTCTGCCCACGATGCCTTGGGAATTAAACACACCCATTCCTGGTTTAATTCCATCTTTGGAACCTTTAGATAGCATGAGGTAATTTTGTGAAAATCGCAAGGAATTGGCCACTACATAAGCGCCCTTCAGTTCAAAGTTTGCTTCCAAGGCGGAGTCAATTACCAAAGGCATGCTATCTGGTCTGACCTGTAATTCCAATAGTTCCTGCTTCAGTCTTGAATTTTCGTCCACAAGTGCGGCATTGGCATCTACAAGAGAGAAATATTGAACTACATCCGCTTGTTGTTTGAGCGCCCTGCCCACCCATTCATTTGAACTATTAAAGAAGGCGGCACCTTGTGGGGAATTGTTGGCGACAATCATCCAGATCGCCAAAAATTCTAGAAATGCGAATAGAAAAAATGCTCTTACACGGTAAAGAAACTGAAAGATGCGTAGCATTCAGAAATTAGGTCATCAGAACGTTTCGGAAGTGTTGAATGTTTTTAAGTGCAGTACCCGTACCACGAACAACCGCTCTTAATGGGTCTTCCGCAATATGAATGGGAAGCTTTGTTTTTTGATGCAAACGCTTGTCTAGACCCTTCAACAATGCACCACCGCCAGTGAGGTGGATGCCATTATCGTAAATGTCAGCAGATAATTCAGGCGGAGCGATTTCCAAAGCTTTCAAAACGGCTTCCTCGATTTTGGAAACGGATTTATCCAGCGCAAAAGCAATTTCAGAGTAGGATACTTTGATCACTTTTGGAATTCCAGTCATCAAATCCCGACCTCGGATTTCGTAATCATCTGGAGCATCATCCAATTCGGTAAGTGCGGAGCCAATCGCAATTTTCACCTTCTCCGAAGAGCGCTCACCAATGAGCAGGTTGTGCTGTCTTCTCATGTAGTCCAAGATGTCTTTCGTAAAGGTGTCTCCAGCAATACGAATCGATTGGTCAGCAACTATCCCAGACAATGCGATCAAGGCAATTTCTGTAGTTCCACCTCCAATGTCTACGATCATGGAGCCCATTGGCTTTTCAATATCAATTCCGATACCAATGGCTGCGGCAATTGGTTCATAAATCATGTAAACCTCTTTGGCTCCCGCATGCTCAGCAGAGTCACGCACCGCTCGCTTCTCTACTTCAGTAATGCCTGAAGGGATGCAAATCACCATTTTATGGGACTGCGGGAATAGGCCTTTTTTCTGTCCAGGGATCATTTTTATCAATCCTCGAATCATTTGCTCCGCAGCATAGAAGTCTGCAATTACCCCATCTTTAAGCGGGCGGATGGTCTTGATATTTTCATGGCTCTTCTCATGCATGTTCATCGCCTCTCTTCCTACAGCCAAAACCCGGTTGTTGGTTTTGTCGATGGCAATGATCGATGGTTCATCTACCACGATTTTATCTTTATGGATAATTAGGGTGTTGGCCGTACCCAAATCAATGGCAATGTCACTTGAGAAAAAATCAAATAGTCCCATTCGTAATTTTTTTTGGATTTAAACTCGGTAATGGACGTTTAGGCTAGTCCTTACGTACTATTTTTGACCGAGAATCGACAAAAATATTACCTTAAATTGATAAAACAGAGAGAAAGAAGATTTTTTGTTTTGGACGTGTAGAAATGGGAGCGAACTGTTCCTCACAGTCAATTTTCCAATACAATGGATTAAATTTAAGTAAAATTTAGGAGCATTCGATGTGCTATTTTGTATTTCGTTAATCTTTCTATTACTTTTGTGGGGTATTCTAAAATTTCTAGAGGGGACAACAGTCCCCTCTTTCATTATCCTGCTGTATGAGTGACCTAAAGCATGTGATCCTAGACCTCGTCCAAAAGCACCTTCCTGATGAAGCACATTTTATTGTGGAGGTGAAAATTGACCGGGTGGCTGATAAAACCAAAATCCTCATTTTGGTAGATGCCGATCAAGGGATGACTATCGCTGCCTGCGCATCATTGAGTAGGGCCTTGTCTGGTGAGCTTGAAACCAATGAACAATTGGATGAAGCCTACACGTTAGAGGTCTCATCACCTGGTTTGGATTACCCGCTCACCGAGAAAAGACAGTACCAAAAAAATATTGGGAGGTCTCTCAAAGTCTATCTGGTTTCCGGAGAAGAAGTGGTAGGCAAGTTAAAGGAAGTAGAGGCCCTGGGGATTAAGTTGGTGGTTACCAAAAAAGAAAAAGGAAAAAAAAGTAGTGAAGAGGAGCAAAGTGTCTCCTACAATGAAATAAAAAAATCTATCGTACAAGTATCTTTTAACTAATACCAATGGATGCAAAAATCTTAATTGAATCCTTCGCAGAGTTTGCGAGATCAAAAAATGTGGATCGTCCAACCATGATCCGCATACTGGAAGATGTATTTAGAGCGATGATTCGCAAGAAGTTTGAATCAGACGAGAACTTCGACGTGACCATCAATGCCGATAAAGGTGATTTGGAAATTTTCAGAATCCGAGAAATTGTAGACGACAACTCTGAAGATATCTGGGATTTTGATAAAATCAGCCTTTCCGATGCCCAAAAAATTGAGCCTGACTTTGAAGTAGGTGAAGAGGTTTATGAAAAAATTGAACTGGAGGAATTTGGAAGAAGAGCAGTTCAAATGGCTCGTCAAACCTTGATCCAGCGTATTAAGGACCTTGAAAAAGACATTCTATTTAGCAAATACGAGGAGCAAGTAGGAGAAATCATTTCTGCTGAAGTGTATCAAATACTAGGACGCGAAATTCTATTGATTGACAATGAAGGCAATGAGTTGATTCTTCCGAAGGGCGAGCAAATTTCCAAAGATCGCTTCAGAAAAGGAGATTCTGTCAAATCAGTAGTGCATCGTGTAGACATGATCAATGGAAATCCCAAAGTGATTTTGTCTCGTACTTCCCCTGTTTTCTTGGAAAGACTTTTTGAAAATGAAGTTCCAGAAGTATACGATGGCTTGATCACCATTGTGAAGGTAGTACGTGAGCCGGGAGAGCGAGCAAAAGTAGCAGTAGAGTCTTACGATGACCGCATCGACCCAGTGGGTGCTTGTGTGGGCATGAAAGGATCCCGCATCCATGCAGTTGTACGTGAACTACAGAACGAAAATATCGACGTGATCAATTTCACGGAGAACTTGGACCTCTATGTTTCCCGTGCCTTGAGCCCAGCAAAAGTTTCTTCCCTTTCTATCAATAAGGAATCCAAGCGTATTTCTGTGTTTTTGAAGCCTGACCAGGTTTCCTTAGCGATTGGAAAAGGAGGCTTTAACATCAAACTAGCAAGCCGATTGGTAGGCTATGAAATCGATGTGTTCCGTGAGTTGAACGATCAGGAAGAAGAAGATGTAGACTTGAACGAGTTTTCTGATGAGATCGATCAGTGGATCATCGACGAACTCAAAAAGACTGGCCTAGACACTGCAAAGAGCGTGTTGGTGCTGAGTAAAGAAGATTTGATTCGTAGAACGGAGTTGGAGGAAGTGACAATCGACGAGATTTTCCGAATACTTAGAACAGAATTTGACCAATAAGGGGCTTTAACCCCGAAGAATACCCTAATTTTACTTAAGATTTCGAAAGAGGTTTTTGCTTATGTCAGAAGAAAAAATGATGCGATTAGGCCAAATAGCCAGAAAGCTCAACGTGGGTACGGCAACCATCGTTGAGTCAATGGCTAAAAAGGGCTATGAGGTAGAGAACAATCCCAATTCCAAGATCACATTGGACCAAGTGTCCATGTTGGAAAAGGAATTCAAGTCCTCTGCCCTTGAAAAGGAAGAGGCTTCCCATCTTTCCATTGGAAAGCGTCATGAGCCTACAGCATCGGAGCAGGATTTGCCGAAGCAGGAAAAAGTTGTAGAACCAACACCTGTGCCTGCACCCGTTCAAGAGCCGCAAGCTGCCCCAGCGCCTGTAGCGAAAGCTCCAGAGCCAATGGTAGAGAAAATAACTTCTGAAGCACCAAAATTAGAAGGGATTCGCGTTTTAGGGAAAGTAGATCTTTCCAAAAAGCCAGCACCAACCCCGCCAGCCCCTCATCCGAAACCAGCTCCAGCACCAAAGCAAGAAGAGAAAAAACCTGAGCCAGTTGCTCCAGCAGTTCCTGCTCCTCCAGTAGTACCTAACCCTCCAGCAGCAACTACTCCTCCACCGGCCCCTAAGGTAGTGGATGTCCCTAGTCCAAGTCCAGCCCCAGTGGTGGTTCCTGAGGAACTTATCTCTGCCAAAGCGGACTCGCTAAAGGGACTTACTGTACTTGGTAAAATTGAGCTTCCTGTCGATAGAACAAAGAAAAAAGGAGGACCAGTAGCTTCTTCAGATGAGAGAGGGAAGGATAAAAAACGACCTAGAAAACGAATTGATAGTAAGCCAGGAGCACCAACTCCTGCAGGCCAAGCACCAAACGCTCAAAATCGTCCTCAGGACCCAAGAGGTCCGAGGCCAAATCAGCCTTCAAGACCTGGACAGCCACCTAGACCTGGTCAACCCCGTCCAGCTGGAGGTAGTCCTCAGCAGCGGATCCAAAAGGCAGAACCTACGCCTAAGGAAATTCAAGATCAAATCAAGCAAACCCTTGCTAGACTACAGGGCAATAAGCCCGGCGGAAAAACCAAATCTAGACGCGACAAGCGTGCTGAACGCGATCGTGATGTAGAAACAGAGGGAGATGAGGTAAAAATCTTGAAAGTGACCGAATTCATCTCTGCCAATGACTTGGCAGCACTTTTGGATGTTTCGGTCAACCAAATTATATCTGCCTGCTTGTCACTAGGAATGTTTGTGTCCATCAACCAACGCCTAGATGCAGAAGCAATTACCATCATTGCCGATGAATTTGGCTTCGATGTAGAATTTACTAAATCCATCGAAGATGAGATGGAAGAAGAGGTGCCTGATACCGAGGAGGAACTCCTAGAAAGAGCGCCAATTGTCACCATCATGGGACACGTCGATCATGGTAAAACATCCTTGCTAGATTTTATCCGTATGTCAAAAGTAACCGCCGCAGAAGCTGGAGGCATTACGCAGCACATCGGAGCATACGATGTACGAACCAAGACAGGCAATAAAATTGCCTTCCTAGATACCCCGGGTCACGAGGCCTTTACCGCAATGAGAGCTCGTGGTGCTAAAATTACCGACGTCGCAATCATCGTGATTGCTGCAGACGATAGCATCATGCCTCAAACGAAAGAAGCAATCAACCACGCTCAAGTAGCTGGCGTACCGATGATCTTTGCCATCAACAAGGTGGATAAACCCAATGCTCGCCCTGAGAAAATCAAGGAAGAGCTGGCCAACATGAACTTGTTGGTGGAAGATTGGGGAGGTAAATACCAGTCTCAAGAGATTTCAGCGAAGACAGGACAAGGAATAGATGAACTTTTAGAAAAAGTCCTTCTGGAATCTGAAATCTTGGAATTGAAAGCCAATCCAGACAAAAATGCAGTGGGAACTGTAATTGAAGCTTCCTTGGATAAAGGTAGGGGATATGTTTCTACTGTTATGGTGCAGGCAGGTACCTTGAGAATAGGAGATGTCTTGCTTGCTGGTCAGCACTATGGCCGAGTAAAGGCAATGTTTGATCACAAAGGGAACAAGCTGAAAGAAGCGGGTCCATCTACACCTGTGCAGATGTTGGGCTTGAGTGGTGCTCCACAAGCAGGAGATACCATCAAAGTATACGATACCGAACGAGAGGCTAGAGAGATCGCCAATTCCAGAGAGCAAATCCAACGCGAACAAAGTTTACGTACCAAGAAGCACATCACCTTGGACGAAATCGGTCGTCGACTGGCTATCGGAAGTTTCAAGGAACTCAACATCATCATCAAAGGTGACGTGGATGGTTCAGTGGAAGCACTTTCGGATTCCTTGCTCAAGCTATCCAAAGATGAAGTCAAGGTAAGTATCATCCACAAAGGGGTGGGACAGATTTCTGAATCGGATGTATTGCTTGCTTCAGCTTCGGATGCTATCATTATTGGTTTCCAGGTTCGTCCTTCTTCCAATGCGAAAAAGCTTGCGGAACAAGAGGAAATCGAGATTCGCCACTATTCCATCATCTACGATGCAATCAATCAAATTAAGGATGCGATCGAAGGGATGTTGGAGCCTGAATACGAAGAGATCATCACCGGTAATATCACCGTTCGTGAGGTGTTCAAAATCACGAAGGTGGGTACAGTTGCAGGTTCGTATGTGACGGATGGCTTTATCACTAGAAAGAATAAAATCCGTATCATCCGTGCAGGTATTGTGATCCATGAAGGTGAGATCGACCAGTTGAAGCGATTCAAGGATGATGTTTCTGAAGTCAAAGCTGGCTACGAGTGTGGTATTTCAATCAAAAACTACAACAATATCGAAATCGACGATACGATTGAAGGATACGAAATGAAAGAAATCAAGCGTAAGAAATAAGATTATAAACATCAAATTGAAAGGAATGGCGAAGGCTGTTCCTTTTTTTAGTTTTGAGGCATGCTAGAAGTACTTCAATTAATCGCCCAGGGTCTAGCCTTGGGATCATGTGTCCTGCTGATTCTTGGACTGATCCGTCCGGTGCTTGTACTCTGGTTTTTGGACCGGTTCAACCGACTTAAGGTCATACAGGTGTATGGCATTGCCACACTGATCTTTTTGGGATTGAGTTTTGTGTTTCGGATGATTGGGTAGGACTGGTTTAGCGATAAACTTGTGACTACCTATTGTTTTTCACCGCAATTCTTTCAATTTTTGGTTAAACAATCTCCGAATTGAAAAACGCAGCTGCCATAGCACTCCTTTTTTGCTTTGTCCTCTTTCACTTTGGATACTATGCGGTGTACCTCTCCGCCAATGTATCCCTAGAGCGAAATTGGATGGATCAAATCTATGGGGAGCAGCAAGTACAGCTGGAAGAGCAAATTCTTGAAATACCCTTGAATGCTCCTTACTTGGCCAATCAGGAGGATTTTCAAGCCACTAACACCCGTTTTGAATTGGAAGGCAACTATTACCGAGCCATCAAGCAGCGTTATCAAAACGACACCTTGCAGGTGGTCTATGTGCCAGATACAGCCAGACAAGTCCTGGATGTGACCGTCAAGAAATGGATTTCCGCCCTTGCGGAAGACCAACTTCCTCAAGACCAAGAGACGAGCAATTTGGGGATGCAGTTTGCCAAAGATTACTTAGGTACTGTGATACTTTCTTTTGAAGGGATGAGTTCATCCAAGTTTACCACAGAAATTGGGTTTATTTTTTCAACGTATTTGAGTCCTAGTTTTATTTTAGACATCCCCCCTCCCCAGTTTTCTTGATACTTCTCTTCTGAGAAAGTAATTCGCCATTTGTAACCATTTGGTCTTTTTTGGTATACCCCTCCGGTTGTGATGGGGATCAAATCCTTTATTCAATTGATCTATCATGAAAAAAATATACTGCCTTATTTTATTGGCTATTTGTGCCTATACTCAACTCCATGCTCAAGGTTGCGTGGCTATTCGTCAATTTTCCTCTGCCGGCAATGCTGTCGGACAACTAAATTTTCAATCCAAAGGAGAATGGACCCTAAGTACCAATTACCGATATTTTAAGTCCTTTCGCCATTTTCGAGGTACCCATGAAGAGCCTGAGCGCGTAGAACTAGGCACGGAGGTAATCAATTGGTCCCACGGACTAGACCTCAATGCGAGCTATGCTTTTACTGACCGAATCTTTGGGTTGGTTTCTGTTCCTTTTTCATACAACGAGCGAAGTTCCTTGTATGAACATGGTCGGGAAAGTCGACACAGTTCTTATTCCAAAGGTTTATCAGATATCCGGCTTGGAATTGGATATTGGTTACTGGATCAGAAAAAATCTGCCAAAGGGAATCTGTCAGCAGGTCTAGGATTGAAATTACCGACAGGTAATTTCGGGGCGGAAAGCATATTTTACAATGTAGGGCCTTCCGGTAGTTCCATTCGCCGTCCGGTGGATCAAAGTATTCAGCTGGGTGATGGAGGCGTAGGCTTTTCTTTTGAATCTCAAGGTTTAAGAGAGTTGTCACCAAGCGTCTTTGGGTATTATTCTGCCTTCTACCTATTTAATCCGCGAAACACCAATGGGACAAGTACCTTCCGTACTCGTGCTAGTGAAGCGATAATGAGTGTGCCAGATCAGTTTGCCTTAAGAACGGGTGTCTTTTTGGCGGTAAAGAAAGTTCATGGCTTGGGATTCTCTTTGGGAGGCAGAATTGAAGGCGTTCCTATTCGAGATATTCTGGGGGAAAGCGAGGGCTTTCGTCGGCCAGGTTATGCGGTTTCGGTTGAACCTGGCGTGAGTTACATGCTTAAAAATGTTACAGTAAGCCTAAATATCCCTGTTGCATTAGTGAGAAATCGAACTAGAAGTTTGACAGATATAGCAGATTCTACCCCAACTAATTTTCGTCATGGAGATGCTGCTTTTGCAGATTACTTGATCAATTTTGGACTTGCATGGCGAATACCCAAACTTGTTTCCTCGCCTTTTGAACTCAAGCAATGATGAAGTATAAAAGAGGTCAAAGCGCATTTTCAGACGCTTTGACCTCTTTTTTTAGGCTTCGGATGGCCAAAAGAATCAATGCAATGGCCAACACAAATAGGATGGAAGCTATACTTGCCAGGATATAGCCCTCATCTTGAAAGTTTTTCCAAGCAAATAATCCCAAGGAAGCAAGGGTGACCGTAAACATGAAAAACATGGGAATGGTCACAAAGGTGGCAGAGATATTCTTTTTCATGAGCCACACGCCAATAGTCAATAAGGCTAGTGCGGCAAGCAATTGATTGGCAGACCCAAAGATTGGCCAAAGTTTCTCAAACTCTCCAGAGGCAAGCAATAAAACGGAAAGGATAACGACGATGGTCGTGGATAGGTAGCGGTTTTTGGCCATCACCTGAGCAGCAGGCTGCGGCATATCTTCAAAGTATTCCTGCAAGGTAAATCGAGCCAAACGAGTACAGGTATCGAGTGTAGTCAGTGCAAATGCGGAAACGGTCAAGGCCACAAATCCAATGGCAAAGGGTTCGGATATCCCAAGGCTAGAAATCATTCCTCCCAATCCTGTTGAAAACAGCGCTACAGGCCCTACTACAGAAAGTCGGTCTAGGTACTCAGTTCGTGATAGGATAATCACCGCCCCTACGGAAATAATCGCCAAGAAGGATTCAATCAGCATGCCACCAAAGCCAACCATTTTGGCATCGCTCTCTTTGTCTAATTGCTTGGAAGTAGTGCCTGATGCTACCAAGGAATGAAATCCGGATATGGCCCCGCAGGCTATGGTGACAAACAATACTGGAAATACAAAACCAAGGCTATCGCTGGAGAATTGTACTTCTGTACTCATCTTAATCTCAGGATCAGCAACGACCACTCCTGCCACTGCGGCGATCATTAAGCCATAAAGCAAGTAGCTGTTCAGGTAATCTCGAGGCTGCAGCAATAGGGATACGGGTGTAACAGAAGCAATGAAGGCATAGATCAACAGGCCTCCAACCCATATTGGATAGGTCAAAGCCAATGGAATCTGTGTACCTAGATAGACAAAGTAGTACATCAGCACCACACCCACTATCGTGATCACTATAAACGCTACGTTTTTATTTCCCACCCATTTGTTGGCATAGCCAAAGGCAATGGCTAAAAAGATGAAAAGAATGGAAGCAGAGCCTACTCCAGGGTTCGCTACAAAGGTTTTGGCAATGATGTCTGAGAATACCCCGATGACAAGTATCAGTGTGGAGAAACTAAAAAGAATAAAAAGCTGCTTGCCCTTAATTCCAATTTGGTTTCGAATAATGACCCCAATGGACTTTCCTTCAGTTCGAAGGGAGGCTGCCATGCTTCCCAAATCATGGACCGCGCCAAAGAAAATCCCTCCTACCAAAATCCAGATCACTGCGGGAATCCAACCAAAGGTCACGGCGATGATGGGCCCTACGATCGGTCCTGCTCCAGCAATAGAGGCAAAATGGTGTCCTAAAACTACTATCGGCTTGCTGGGCTCGTAGTCGATCCCGTCTCGATGCGTATGGGAGGGCGCTTTTCGGGCATCACTCAACCCAAATTTGTTGTACACGTATTTTCCATAAATCCGGTAAGCAAGCAAGAGGATAACTGCAGAGATTAGTAAGAGGATGGATAAGCTCATGGATAATTTTGAATGGGATGGTGAAAGGTTGGGCTTGAATTGAATTTCAAAGTACTAAAAAATAGTTCGTGTAAAAAGAGAATTTCTCCTAGCGGCGAGGCAAGGGATAGCCATCGAGATGAAGAAGAAATTTTAATTACGAGAGTTTCAAACTAAATTTGTCACCTTTGAAGTGTTAGATCAATCAGAATAGTAGTATGGCGTGGTTTAAGAGAACTGACAAAGGCATTAAGACTTCCACAGCGGAAAAGAAAGATACGCCGGATGGGTTGTGGTTTAAGACCCCCAGTGGTACTATCGTTCATACCCGGGAGTTAAAGAGTAATGCCTACGTATCCCCAAACGATGATTTTCATGTCAAAATTGGTTCCAAAGAGTATTTTGAGATCCTTTTTGACCAAAATACCTTCACCGAATTGGATGAGGCAATGAAGTCGGGAGATCCGCTAAATTTTGTGGATACTAAATCCTATTCCTCCAGAATTGAGGCGACTATCAGTAAAACTGAACTGAACGACGCAGTCCGATCGGCGCATGGAAAGATGAATGGCCAGGAGCTAGTCATTGCCTGCATGGACTTCAATTTTGTTGGAGGCTCGATGGGTTCAGTAGTCGGAGAAAAAATTGCCCGAGCGATAGATCATTCCTTGAAACACAAAATTCCCTTCCTCATGATTTCCAAATCAGGGGGAGCGCGAATGATGGAAGCAGGCTTTTCCTTGATGCAAATGGCCAAGACCTCAGCCAAACTTGCCTTGCTCGACAAAGCAGGAATTCCTTACATTTCCCTACTCACAGATCCTACGACAGGTGGGGTGACGGCATCTTATGCCATGTTGGGTGATTTCAACATTGCTGAACCTGGAGCCTTGATTGGATTTGCTGGCCCACGTGTGATTCGAGAGACTATCGGCAAGGATTTACCCAAGGGATTTCAGAGTTCAGAGTTTGTGTTGGAACACGGTTTTCTTGATTTCATTGTTGATAGGCGACTGTTAAAATTAAAGCTGAGTACTTTGCTCAACTTATTGAAGAATTAATCAGTTAGAATACCAAAAAAGAAGTCAGAATTTGCCGGGATTCTTGGCGTGCATTCCTGATTAATAAATATATTTGTGCTCCCAAAAACGGGATTTTCCAACGAAAAAGAAAAAAATAAGAGTTCATGGGTTCTGTAATTATTACTTCCATTATTGCCTTCACAGCCATTATCCTGCTGTTGGTATTTATTCTCCTATTTGCCCAGTCCAAACTGGTTAATTCTGGGGATGTTAAGATTATCATCAACGGGGACGAGAGCAACCCAATTGTTGCTTCTGCAGGTTCAAGCTTGCTATCGACCTTAGGTAATCAAAAAATCTTCCTACCTTCTGCCTGTGGTGGAGGGGGCACTTGCGCCATGTGTAAGTGTATCGTTGACGATGGGGGTGGAGATGTTTTGCCTACAGAAGTAGGTCACCTAAGTCGTGCGGAGCAGCAAGGACATGTTCGTTTGGCTTGCCAAGTGAAAGTAAAGCAGGACATGAAAATCCGTGTGCCTGAGGAGATCTTCGGTATCAAAAAGTGGGAGTGCGAGGTCATCTCCAACTACAACGTATCTACGTTTATCAAAGAATTTAAAGTAAAACTTCCTGAAGGAGAAACCCTTCACTTTGAGGCAGGAGGATACATCCAAATTGACGTTCCGGCGATTACTGTCAACTTCAAGGACATGGACATCACTCCACACCCAGAGTTGGGTCACCCAGCTGATGTGTACAAGAGCGATTGGGATAAGTTTGGATTATGGAGCTTGGTGATGAAAAATGACGAGCCCCTATTCCGTGCCTATTCCATGGCCAACCACCCTGCTGAAGGAAATATCGTGATGTTGACGATTCGTATCGCAACTCCACCATGGGATCGTGCCAACAACCGTTGGATGGATGTCAATCCTGGAGTTTGCTCCTCCTACGTGTTTGGATGCAAGCCTGGGGACAAAGTGATGATCTCAGGTCCTTATGGAGAATTCCATATCAACCCTACTCAGCGAGAAATGATCTACATCGGTGGTGGTGCAGGGATGGCTCCATTAAGAGCTCAAATCTTCCACCTATTCCACACTGAAAAAACGCAACGTAAGGTATCCTATTGGTATGGAGGTCGTTCCAAAAAGGAATTGTTCTATGTACCTCAGTTTAGAGAAATTGAAAATGAGTTTCCAAACTTTAGTTTCCATGTAGGCCTTTCCGAGCCACTTCCAGAAGACAATTGGACACTTAAAACTTCCTTGGAAGATCGTGAGGGAGATGGTTACGTAGGATTTATCCACCAGGTATTGTTGGAAAACTACTTGAAAAATCACTCTGATCCAGATGAGGTAGAATATTACCTATGCGGTCCTCCATTGATGAACGCTGCGGTACTCAAGTTACTTGATGACATGGGTATTCCAAAAGAGAACATTCGATTTGACGATTTTGGTGGTTAAGTCGCCTCAAAAAATCCTGCAACTGCAGGATTTTTTTTTAGGTATCATTTTTGATTAGTTTTAAAAACCTAAAGACTTTCCATGACTATTTCTTCTTTTTTTGAGCCCGTAGAATCTGCAGTTGCAGAAAAAGGCTACCTCCAGAATTCCATTTTTAATCAATTATCCATTCACCACCATGGTTTCCCTGCGCTCACAGGCATTCAAATTGCGCTAGTGGGCTTGAAAGAAAGCAGGGGGGCAACCCGCTCCGAAAGCATTGCTCGAGCAAGTTCTGAAATCCGAGAGAAGCTATACCAACTGAAAAGGGGAGCAATGCCTTACAAAATAGCGGATCTAGGAGACCTTATCTCTGGCGATAGCCTAAATGATACCTATCAAAATATTCGGCAGGTGGGTGATTATTTGATGCGGCAACAGATTTTGCCTATTTTTTTTGGGGGCTCACATGACCTCGATTATGGGCAGTACCTGTCTTACCAGAAAATGAAAAAGCTGGTCACGCTACTCACTGTAGATTCCAAAATCGATATGGAAGAAGCAGGTCCAGAGAGTGATCGACATACCCAAGAGATTGTCCTGCATCAACCTAATTTCTTATTTTCTTCGACGCACTTGGCATACCAGAGTTTTTTGGTGGACCCTACCTTGGTTGCTGCTTTGGAGAAGCTCTATTTTGAACATGTGCGCCTTGGGCAATTGAGGGACAACTTCAAAGAAATGGAGCCGCTGATTCGCGATGCGGATTTGATCAGTTTTGACCTAGGGGCAATCCAATCTTCCGTAGCTCCTGGTGCTGTAGATGCACAGCCTTTTGGACTGTCGGGTGAGGAGGCAAGCCAGATTTGTTGGTTTGCTGGATCAAACGAAAAATTGAGCTCTTTTGGAGTCTACGGATACGATCCCTATTACGACGACACGCACAACAAGACTGCTCAGGTAGCGGCGGTGATGATCTGGTATTTCATCGAAGGCTTTTATAGTAGAAAGGATACCCTTTCCTTTAAGAGTGCTGCCTACATGAAATACACGGTTTCCATGGACTCCAAACCCAACACTTTAGTTTTTTACAAGAGCAAGAGAAGTGGAAAATGGTGGATGGAGATCCCCTACAACGACGCCAGCCGATTTGAGCGAGTGAGCATCGTTCCTTGCAGCTATTCCGATTACCAACAAGCGCAGCAGGGAGAGATTCCCGAGCGTTGGGTAACTGCCCAAATCAAACTGTATTGATGAACCGCTATACCCGTCAGCAGCTAGCCCTGCGAAATGGTCAGGATCGGCCTGAGATTTGGGTAGCTTTTCAAGGAGTCATCTACGACGTAACTTCTTCCAAGCTGTGGAAAAACGGAACCCATTACGAACATTGGGCGGGTCAGGATTTGACCAAAGAACTCGGGGAAGCTCCCCATACTGAAAAAGTATTTGAAAAATTTGAGGCCATAGGCCAGCTACATCCAGATGATTTTAATAGCAGATAGCGGTTCAAGTAAAACCGATTGGCGAGTAATCCACAAAGACGGCCAAATCAGTCAATATCGGGGGATAGGGTTTAATCCCTATTACCTGAGTGTGGAGGAGATGACGCAGCAGTTGAAGCAGGAATTTTTGTTGAACCTCTCTGAAGAAATTGAAGAGATTTATTATTACGGGGCTGGATGTACTGCTCCGGAAAAGAAGGTAGAGGTAGAGCAAGCGCTGCGCGCAATTTTTGCAAAAGCCAAAATTCAGATAGACCATGACCTCTTGGCTGCTGCCAAGGCTACCTGTGGCCATCGTGCAGGGATTGCCTGCATCTTAGGTACAGGATCGAATAGTTGTGATTACGATGGCAAAAATATCATTGCTTCCCGACCAGCTGCTGGCTACATCCTAGGTGATGAAGGAGGGGGAAGTGATGTGGGAAGAAAATTCCTCCAAGACTTCATTCATGAAGAGATGCCTGCGGCTATTCGTCTGGAGGCAATCAATCGTTTTCAGCTCTCCCAATATGGGATTCAGGAGCAAGTGTATCGAAAGCCTTTTCCCAATCGGTACATGGCAAGTTTTTGCCGCTTCATTACCGAACATAGATCAGATCCGTATTGCTACGGCTTGTTTTACGATGCGTTTCAAAATTTCTTCACCAAGCATGTCTGCAAATACCCAGATTTTCAAACCAAGCCAGTTCACTTCGTAGGATCTATTGCGTTTTACAATGCGGATATCCTGCGGAAGGCAGCCACAGATCGCGGCATGCAGGTAGGAATGATTTTGGAAAGCCCGATTGCAGGACTCACACTATATCACCAGGAAATGCGATGAAAAAAATTACCGAAAGTAGCTCTAGCTATGAAAATTTGGAGCAGATGAGCGCTCACGAATTGGTGGAAAAAATCAATGCGGAAGACCATAAAGTAGCGCCAGCAGTCAAAGATAAATTGGAGCAGATCGCGGCATTGGTGGATGAAATCGTGCCTCGTATGCGTGAAGGGGGCCGGCTAATATACATAGGAGCAGGGACGAGTGGGCGATTGGGTATATTGGATGCTTCAGAGTGTCCTCCTACCTATGGAGTTCCTCACAATTGGGTGATTGGGCTTATCGCGGGAGGTGATGCAGCCATTCGAAAAGCGGTAGAGCATGCCGAAGACGATGTGGAGCAGGCATGGAAAGATATTCAAGCCTTTGGCTTTTCAGCCAAGGACACGGTCATTGGCATAGCTGCTTCAGGAAGTACCCCCTATGTTTTGGGAGGCGTAAAGAAAGCAAAGGAGATGGGTTTGCTCACGGCAGGGATTACTTGCAACCCAGATTCACTACTTGGCCAGGGGGTGGATTACCCCATTGAGGTGGTGGTCGGGCCTGAATTTGTGACTGGAAGTACGCGTATGAAATCCGGTACGGCTCAAAAACTGGTGCTGAACATGATCTCTACAGCGGTGATGATCAAACTGGGACGCGTCAAGGGAAATAAGATGGTGGACATGCAATTGTCCAATGAAAAGTTGGTTGATCGGGGAACCAAAATGATTGTAGAAGCTACTGGGGTATCCTATGAGCAGGCAAAGGAGCTGCTACTAACTCAGGGTTCTGTACGAAATGCCACAGAATATTATTATAAAAACGAAGCTAAAGCTTAAGGAATATTTTGGAAAGTAGCTCAGTATTGATTCCTTTCCATGTATCTTTGTGCCCACTTTACACCTTTGGTAATCAGAAGGTAAATTCATTTACAAAACTACAGCAGTGATGCTGCAACAGCATGAAAAAAAATAATCCTAGAAAATCATCTTTTGGTGAGGGAAAGAAGGGATCTGAGACTCCCAAAGGGGGTAGATCCAACAGGGGAGCATCTTCCTCAAGACAAGAAGGATCGGGACGAGGAAATGGGAAGTCTTTTGGGGACGACAAAAAGTCCTACGACAAAAAAGGAAAAGAGGGTTTCTCCTCTTCGAGTTCTTCAAAAGGTAGATTTTTTAAAGGCCAACCAGAGGAGCGGAGCGAGCGTCCTTCCTTACCGAGAGGTGGAGAAGAAAGGGGAGAAAAAAGAGGCTTTGGCAGCAAGTTTGCCGGTAAAGAATCAGGAGGCCCTAAGAAATGGGAAAGCAAAGAGTCTTCTTCTTTTTCCAAGAAGTCCTTTGGAGATAAGCCAACTCGATTCAAAAAAGATACTGGGTCTGAAAAAAAGTTTGACGATACTTCACGGGATAAAAAACCCTATGCAGAACGTAGCAGACCTGGGGATAAAAAACCGTATTCAGCACGCGGTAGTTCCAAGGATAAAAAGCCCTATTCAGAGCGCAGTAGCTCCGGCGATAAAAAACCCTATTCAGAACGTAGCAGGTCTGGAGATAAAAAAGAAGGTTTTTCAAAGAATTCTGGATTCGATAAGGAAAAGGGATTCAAGAAAGATTTTTCTTCTGAAAAATCCAGTTTAGCTCCTGGCGAAAAGCGCGTTTACAAAGGAAGAGGCAAGGATCAGCAGCCTGTTTACGCCATTGAAACAAAGACTTTTGGCGCTGAATCTAGCGGTGAAAAGCGCGGTTTTGGCAAGAATAGAAGCAAGTTTGTGGAGTTGAACTCTGACCGCCCGGACTATAATTTTGATGCCCTTCCTCAGAAAAAGAATAAAAAGGAATCGGGAGATTTGATCCGCCTCAACAAGTATGTGGCCAATTCGGGCATTTGTGGCCGTAGAGAAGCCGATGAGTTGATTTCCAAGGGTCTTGTGGTAGTCAATGGAGAAGTGATCAAAGAGATGGGCTACAAGGTCAAAAAGACCGATAATGTGGTCTTTCAGGGAAAGAAAATCAATCCTGAAAAGCCAGTTTATGTCTTGTTAAATAAGCCCAAAGATTTCATCACCACTACCGAAGATCCCATGGAGCGCAAGACGGTCATGAAGTTGGTTGAAAATGCCTGTGAGGAGCGGATTTTCCCAGTAGGTCGTTTGGATAGAAATACAACTGGCTTGCTCTTGTTTACCAATGATGGGGAACTGGCAGCTAAGCTTTCCCACCCTTCGAACGAGATCAAGAAAATTTACCAGGTCACCTTGGATAAGGCTTTGACCGCCAAGGATGAGGAAGATATTCTGGAAGGGCTTACCCTTGAGGATGGAGATGTCAAGGTAGATGATTTGCAAGTGCTCTCTAAGGATAGAAATATCCTTGGTCTAGAGATCCACGTAGGTAGAAACCGGATTGTCCGTCGAATTTTTGCGCACCTGGGTTACGAAGTAGAAGCTTTGGATCGGGTGATGTATGCGGGCTTGGATAAAAAAGATTTGAAGAGAGGACATTACAGGTTCTTGAGTGAACAAGAAGTCATCCGTTTGAAATATTACATCTAAAAAAAGGGGCTTGAGCCCCTTTTTTTTATACAAATGCCCTGAGTTGCTTCAGCAGTTCTGCGTTGGTGATGAGGCCTCCTTTCCGCCATAGGATCTTTCCTTTTTTGAATAGCATGAGGTGGGGAATGGAGCGAATGGCAAACTGTTGCGAGAGCTGTGGATGCTTGTCCACATTGACTTTGTAGAGGGTTACCTTTCCATCTAGTTCGGCCACCACCCGATCTAGAATTGGCGCTAATGTCTGGCAAGGGCCACACCAATCTGCATGAAAGTCAACAAGGAGTAGTTCTTGACTTTGCTGTAAGATTTCTTTGGGAGATTTTTTAGGCATAAAAAAACCGGCCAATGGGCCGGTCTAATTTTTATTTTTGAGCTGGTTTCTGAGGAAGTGGGATACCCAACTTGGTCAATACCAATTCAGTAAATTTATCTTCTTCCTTGGTATAAAGAAGAATAGGTGCCTGTCCAGCAGTTTCAGCAAAGATGTGCGTGTAGTTGTTCTCTGCAGCCACAGCATTGATCGCATTGATTACTTTGGTTTGCACGGGCTCCAAAAGCTCACTTAACTTTCTTTGGTAAGAAGTCTGTGCATCTTGCTCGTACTTTTGTAGATCGTCACGAAGCTTGGTTAGCTCTTGCTCTTTTGCTGCTCTAGCAGCTTCAGCCATCGTAGGAGCAGCCTTTTGATAAGCTTCTACCTGCTTTTGGAAGTCAGCAGCTTTTGTTTGAATGTTGGTTTGCAGCTGTGTTTGGTAATCCTGTACGTCTGCGCCAATTTGCTCCATTTCTGGCATCAAATCCATGATCAATTCTACGCTGGTGTACCCGATTTTTACAGTGCTCTGAGCTTGGGCGGTGAATCCTACCAATAGCAAGGCCATTGTTGCTAGGATAACATTTACTTTCATCATTTTGGTTTGTATTTATTTGTTGTCTTCAATTCCTAATTCTTCCAGGACAAACTCAGAATAGTCATGTCTTGGATCTGTGTAAATGATTGCAGAGGGACCAGCTGCCTTATCAAAGAGGACGGCGAGGTTATTTCTGCGAGATACCCGTTCGATGGCATCGTATATTTTGGATTGTAGCGGCTGAAGTAACTCGGCCTGCTTTTGGTAGTACATACCATCAATCCCAAATATCCTACTATTAAACTCTTGCGAAGCCTTTTGCTTTGCTTTGATTAACTCTACTCTCTTTTGGTACATTTCTTCGGTGAGTAGGACTTCTTCAGCCTTTAGCTGCGTGGATAGTTCCTTGATCTCTTGGTCCAAATTTTGTGCCTCTTTTTTCCATTCTTCACTCTGCTTCTTCAGTTCATCCAGCACCAACTTGTAATCTGGATGCTTGTTGAGAATGTATTCAGAATCGATGTATCCGAACTTTTGGGCCGCTAGCGGTCCTGAATACAGGATAATGAAAAGTAAAAGTACAATTTTGAATGATTTATTCATGCGTTCTTCCTGATTTTGGATTAGCTCTAGCAAACAAAATTTAGTCTTTTCCTAACATAAATTAACAAACGCTGAGAATTCCAAAAGATTATCTGAACTGTTGCCCAATTGTAAAGTGGAATTGTGGACCACTTCGCTTTAATGTGCCAGGGGCTAAGTCAAACCCGTATCCCCAATCAACACCAATTAGACCAAATGCAGGCATGAAAATTCGTGCGCCTGCACCTGCCGCCTTCTTAAGATCATAAGGATTGAAATCCCTGTAGTTTCCCCAGTTATTGCCTGCCTCTGCAAAGGTGAGCAAGAAGATGGTTGCAGAAGGGTTAGGGGAAACTAGGAATCGAAGTTCCATCACATATTTATTGTATACGACCCCACCGTAAGGTTCGGGATTAGCTGTGCCTCGAGAATCTCTACCTGGGGTGATGGTTTGGTTTTCGTATCCTCTCAAACCTACAATCTCTTGACCGAGTGCAAAGTTGTTGAAGTTCATTCCATCTCCACCCATCACAAAACGCTCCAAAGGAATGATGCCGATCTTGTTGCCGTAGGAGCCAAGGAAGCCCATGTGTGCACGAGCACTTGCTACGAATTTAGTAGATCCAAAGAGTGGGGTATAGAAGGATGCATCAAACATCCACTTGTGGTATTCGAGCCACTTGTATTTTTCCTGATCTCCAGACTCCTCGTTCAGTGACTTATTCAAAGAAGTATAAGGAGGAGTCAAATTCATCGATAGGATGATATTGGATCCTTGTCGTGGATAGATTGTGTTGTCCACGTTATTTCTGGCCACGGTGGTGTTCAAAATCACACTTTTCGAGTTTCCAGTAGGGTAGCTCAATCCAAATGAAGTTCCAAACTGGTTGAACTCGTAGTTCTGGAACTGAATGGAGTTACTGATACTGAAGTAATCATCAGGCCAAGTGATTCGCTTGGAAAGTCCTAGTGTCACCCCGGTGATTTTGAAGAATCCCAAATCCCCTCCGCCTGGAGTTTGATTGAAGTAATCTACTTGTCGCTGTACAGAGTGGTTGAAAGAAAAGCTGAGTGAGTTTGGCTTTTTGCCACCAAACCAAGGCTCACTCAAGGAGAGGGAGTAGTTTTGGAAGGCTTGTCCGTTGGCTTGTACGCGTACCGAAAGTTTTTGTCCATCACCTACTGGGAGTGGATCCCACTTCTTGAAATCTCCAATGTTTTTGATGGAGAAGTTGTTGAATACCAAGCCTACAGTCCCCACAAACCCAAAGAATCCTCCCCAGCCACCAGACAATTCAATCTGATCGTTTGGTCGTTCTTCCAATTCGAAAATAATGTCTACTGTCGCGCTTTCAAAGTTGGGACGAAGGTCTGGGTTGATTTTTTCTGGATCAAAGTAACCTAGCGTAGAAAGTTCACGAATGGTACGTACCAATAAGCTTCGGTTAAATTTCTGACCTGGAAGAATACGTATTTCTCGCATCACCACGTGATCGGAGGTCCGGTCGTTGCCCTTGATACCGACGCTATTCACCGTTACCTGAGGACCTTCAAAAATTCGCATTTCGAGGTCAATCGAGTCTCCGCTTACATTGATCTCTACTGGGTCAATACTAAAAAACAGGTATCCATTGTCTTGGTATAAGGAACTGACATCATCCCCTTTTTGGGGATCGTAGTTGAGTCGTTTGTCTAGCGTTTCTTTGTCGTAGACATCCCCCTTTTCGATGCCTAATTTAGCAAGTAGGACCGCATCGTCGTGGATATAGTTCCCTGTGAAGGAGATGTTGCGGTAGTAGTATTTGTTGCCCTCCACTAGGGAGATGTCTACGTTGATCTTGTCTTCGCTGAATTTATAGATGGAATCCGCTTGGATCTTGGCATCTCTAAATCCCTTGCTATTGTAGAAGGCAATGGCCTTGTCTTTGTCTGCTCTGTATTCCTTTGGATTGTATTTGGATCCATTAAAGAAATTGAGCTTAAAATTTTTGTTGATGTAGGAGTTTACATCCTCCGATGTGGCCACCTTACTGGAGAGAAGGGACCGAGTAAGGCTTTCCTTATCTGCATCAAGCACGCGGCTGTAGACATCTTTAAAGATGGATACGCGAGCATGCTCTTTTGTTTTCTTCATCTTTCCTTTCAGCGCACGATCGCTGATTTCATCATTCCCATAAAAAGCAATCTCGTTGATTTTTACCTTGGATTTAGGATCGATGTCAAAGCGAAGTTTGACGCTATTGGGCAATGTCGTGTCACGGTCCTGAATGATTTTTACCTCGGTATTGAGGAATCCTTTTTCCAGGTAATACTTTTCAATATTTCGTTTGGCGGTGTTGAGTACATCATCACGTACCACTCGACCACGAATGTTTACCTTATCTCGTAATTCACCCTCTTGGGTTTTGTTGATACCTTCAAATTCCACACGGGAGAATCGGGGTCTCTCGGTAAGGTCAAGAAGCAGGTAAATGTCCTCTCCTTCAATCTTCGTCACCAAAATTTTGACATCCCCAATGATGCCTTGACCCCATAGTTTTTTTAATGCACCAGAGATAGCGTCACCAGGCACATCGATCCGGTCGTCTACTTTCAAACCCGATAGGGAAATGATGGCCACTTCGTCCAGTGTAGAAAGCCCTACTGCCTTAATCTCAGCGATTCTAAATTTTTGAGGCTTTGCATAGTTCAATTCCAGAATGTTGACTGGCTTGGTGGAGGCATAGCGACTTTGGCCCAAACGGATTTGCGCCATAGAACTTGCCGACCAAATCAAACAAAACAGAATGAGTATACTTCTTTTCATTAATACTTAGGGTTTAACTTGCTCACCGGTTTTTCCAAACCTTCTCTCTCTCTTTTGGTAATCTTCAATTGCGGCAAACAGGTGTTCTTTTCTGAAATCTGGCCACAACACCTCTGTAAAATACAATTCGGTGTATGCCAGTTGCCAGAGCAAGAAATTACTTATTCTAAACTCACCACTCGTACGAATCATCAGTTCTGGATCTGGGATTCCTGCGGTATCTAAATGATCCGCTACTGTGGCTTGGGTAATTTCCTCTGGGCGTAATTTGCCTTCAGAGACTTTTTGAGCAATGCGTTGGGCAGCCTGAGTAAGTTCCCATTGTCCACTGTAGCTCAAGGCCAAATGTACTGTGAGCCCTGTATTGGTGGATGTTTGGTGCATTACCTCGGTCAATTTTTCGTAGGCAGAGGTAGGTAAGCTTTTTATATCTCCGATTGCATTCAATCGGACGTTGTTTTTCATCATTTGAGACAGTTCAGCTACAATTGTCTCTACGAGCAGTTGCATCAGTGCCTGAATTTCATCTTGGGGCCGAGACCAATTTTCTGTAGAAAACGAAAAAAGGGTGAGGTGTTGAATCCCCAGCTCTCCCGCTCCTTCAATGGATTCACGCACGGCCTGGATTGCATTCCTATGACCAAATATACGCATGGCCCCTTTATTTTTGGCCCAGCGTCCGTTCCCATCCATAATGATGGCAATGTGCTTTGGTAAGTTGTTTCGGTCTATATTTTCCTTCATTTCAGCGGCTGCAATACCTACTTTTTTGGAGGTACAAAAATGGGATTTCTTTTTCAATAAATATCCCTCTGCCTAATAAATTAATAGGTGAAGCACCTGGCCTTGTTGAGCGTGTAGCTGACCGTCAGACCAAGAAAATAGTACCAATCCTTGCTATTGGGATTCCCAAAATTCAGGCTTTTGGGGATCGCTTTGGTGTCAGGGCCAATGGGAGTCTCGTACCTCGGAAGGGCAGGAAGCGTGCTGCTGAGCTGATCCAATTCGTCTGAGGTGGTTGGGCGAAAGCCAAGTTCCAATCCTAAGTTGAGCTGATTGGTGAGTAGGAACTTAAGCCCTCCTCCAAATGGAATAACCAGGGTACCCGTTCGGTATTCTTGTACAGGTGTACCGGCATTCATCCGCCCTTTTGCATTCACAAACGCGTAGCCCATGCCAAAGAAAGCATAGGGTGAAAACCGAAACTCACTCTTGTGGTTGACGTAATCTAGGAAGTTGAACTCCATGATTGCAGAGAGTTCGGTGACCCGACCAGTAAAATGTCCCTGCCGAAGTGAGGCCAATGCATCAATGGGACGGATGCTATCCGCCGCCATGAGCTCCGCTAGGTTGACTCCTACTCTTAAGCTCCAAACATTGTCAAAATTTCTCTTGCCAAATAACGTTCCTTGAAGGCCAGATTGGCGCGTATCAATTTTTCGAATCATATCACCCGAATAGACAGCGGTACCTATACCAGCCCCTATCTCATAGCTTTGTGCAACAACTAGTGCTGCTGGGCTACATACTAGGCAAAAACCCAGTACTAAGGATTTAAAAATTTTAAAATTGATCTTTTTCAAGACGATGCAAGTTATGAACTACCTAACGCTAAAAAAACGAGGTCTGGTATTTAGGGGGTTAATAATTGTTAAGCTTGTAAAGGCATACGAATCAATTTCTTAGGTCCAAACCCCAATTCAATTTTTGGCGTAAGGTGTCAAAGAAATGATAGCTTGGCAATTTCACCAATTTAGCGGAGAATGCTTCCTTTTTTACGCTTAATTTCACCTCGGAGGCTATTGAGGTGGACCTAGAGTCTAAAGAAATCATAAACTTATCCGTACGGCCTTCAATCTCAAAGCTAATCTCCGCCTCATCGGACACGATGATGGGGCGAACATTCAGATTATGTGGACTAACGGGGGTAATTACGAAATTTTTAGCACCTGGAGTGATTAATGGACCACCACAACTTAAAGAATAGCCAGTGGATCCTGTCGGGGTAGCCACGATTAAGCCATCCGCCCAGTAGGAGTTGAGGTACTTGCCGTCGATATAGGTGTGAACCGTGATCATCGATGACGTATCCTTTTTGTGGATGGTAAACTCGTTTAGGGCAAAATTGACCCCATGGAATAGTTTTTTGGAGCTAGTCAAGGATAGCAAAATTCGAGATTCAATTTGGTAATTGCCCTTGGCTAATTCTTCAATTGCTTCTCCGATTTTATCGGTGGCCACATTTGCCAAAAATCCTAGTCTACCGGTATTGAGTCCAAGGATTGGTATTTCTTTTTTTCCAACCATACAAACCGAGTCTAGCAGCGTGCCATCACCTCCAATGGAAAGAAAAAAATCTAGCCCGTCGAAGTCTTCGGGACGCTGGAGGATTTGATAGGCAGGAGTTAAGGGGCTTAGAAGTCGCAGCTGTTGATCCAAAATTGGGGTTAAGCAGATCGCAATCCCTAGGGATTGAAGCTTTTCAAAAAGGCCTCCAAGAATGGGTAGAAATTCTGTCTTTAAGGATAAACCATGGATTGCAACCCTCATTTCTAAATGTCTAAAAACCGCAACAAATTACCAATGCGTTCCTCATCCGCGCTCTGCCCAACTTCCTCCTGAGCGAAGTCCTTGACCTGGTATCCAAATCTAACTAGGGTGGCCTTTACATGACGGGTATCTACCTTGTCTAATTTAAGGGTGACCTCCACTCCTTGCGAATCCAAGGGATCATTGTAAAGCTGGCAACTTAAAATTTTGGTATTTTCTGATTCGATAAGTCGGGAAATTTCGGAAAGCTGGAAGTCTTTCATCTGCAAGGAGATGACCAACACACTGCCTTGGGAATGAATGGACAAATTATTGGCATAGGCAGTCAGTGCATCCTGAGTAGGAATGACCCCAAGGTACTGCTGGTCCCGCTCCATCACGCCAACCCATTTGGTTTGATGCTCCCCAGCTACCCGAATTACATCATACAGATGCTGGTCTGCATACACCCAGCAGGAGGCACATTCAAGCTCTATCTGAGCAATCTGAATATCTAAATGGTCCTGCTCCAGGAGAATTTCATCTTCTACAAATCCTAAAAATACGCCACCCTCCACTACGGGAAGCGTAGTGAGCTCGAGCTCCTCCATTTTTTTTAATGCCGATCCTACTGGATCAGAAATCTTGATGGATGGAATGAGTGGGTGGATAAAATCTGCAGCTTGCATGATTGAAAGTTAGGAAATCAATTCAAAACACAAAACGCTTTTGTTCGTGAACTTGTTCCCTTTCTTTTTTTGGAGGGACTAGGCTAGGAAGTTTTGAAACAAAATCCCCAATAAAACCCCTCCTACTACGATAATGGGGGAGGATATTTTGGTGAATTGGAGTAGGGAATAGGTACCTAGAATAAAAAATATATGGAGAAGATTTGCCTCCAAAGGTTCGAAAAGTAGGTAGGCAGCTGCCAGTAACATGCCGCAGGAAACAGCATTGATCCCTTCTAAAGCGGCTCGAACGGGACGGTATAACTTGAGCTGATCCCAAAATCGAATGACGAAGAAAATCAAAAAGATCCCAGGAAGAAAAATCCCTGCTGTCGCAATCAGTCCTCCCGTCACAAATCCCATCAGGCCAAATTCCCGCATGGAAAGCGCACCAATGTAGGAGGAGATGGAAAAGGTAGGCCCTGGGATGCCCTGGGACAAGGCATAGCCGGTAAGGAATTCTTCCGAGCTCAAGAAATGCTTTAAATCCACAAATTCAGCATACAAATAGGGAATCAATACCTGCCCGCCACCAAAAATCAAGCTTCCATTGCGGTAAAAATTTTCGAAAAGCAAGATGGGCTGGGATTTGGTAATGGCCCCCGCAACGGCTGCAACCATCAAAACCCCTCCCCAGAGGTAGAAATTGCTCCATTTGATATGCAATGATTTGTCCTCTTCGACTTTGGGTTGGTTTTTATACTTGATGGACGTGCTGAGCCCTCCCAAGAGGAGCATCACAGGAAAAATGTAGGGGGAGCTGTAGAAGAAGGAAACAAAAGCCGAAAGCAGCATCAAGACGATGGCTTCGGGGGTTTTGATCATTTTTGTGATTGTTTTTTGCGCAGCAAAAATGAGGAATCCAATGGCCATAGGTTGGATAAACTTGGCAAACTGGAGTGCTTTTGGGCTGTTTACTTGCAGAAAATGGATAAGAATAGCCGCTAAAATCATCGCGATTGTCGCGGGAAGGATCCAGACTAACAAGGTCAGGTAGGCAAGTCGAGGGCCACCCACCCGAAATCCAATTGCAGAGATTAATTGGGTGGAGGAGGGACCTGGTAGCATGCTGCAAAGCGCATTTAATTCCCAAAGTTCCTCCTCCTGTATGTAACCCCTTTTTTTGACCATGCGCTCGAGCATCATGGACAGCAGCACCTGTGGGCCACCAAAAGCGGTCAGAGATAGGGTCAAGGTATCTCTTAGGAAGACTACATACCGGACCGCCCGAATAGACATCCTATTTCCGTAGTCCTAGTTCACGTAGCCTTTCCTCCAAAAACTCACCTGCGGTGATGTCCGTAAATTGCTTGGGTTCAGTTTCAGTAATACAGCTAGGCAAACAGCTGAGATCCATCTCTGAACGTGGATGCATAAAGAAAGGGATGGAATACCTGCTGGTATGCATCTTCTCGCGAGGAGGGTTGACCACACGGTGGATGGTAGATTTCAATTTTTTGTTGGTAAAACGCTCCAGCATATCTCCGACATTCACCACCAACTGGTCAGGCAAGGCGGTGATTGGAATCCATTTTCCATCTCGACGAAGTACTTGAAGGCCATCCGCACTTGCTCCCATCAGCAGGGTAATCAAGTTGATGTCCCCATGCTCAGCAGCTCTTACGGCATCGGCAGGCACCTCATCCGGGTTTTCTATTGGGAAATAATGAATCTGACGAAGGATGGAATTGCCATGAATCACTTTGTCTTCAAAATAAGTTTCCTCCAAGCCCAAGCTTAGTGCAATGGCACGGAGCATTTGACGTCCGGCATTTTCCAAAGTTCGGTATGCTTCCAAAGCATCTTCCTGGAATTGGGGGATTTCTTGCGGCCAGCAATTGGCTGGATACTCGGATTTGATGGGATCAGCATCTGGAATAGCAGCCAGGTCCTGTCCTACATGGTAAAACTCTTTCAAGTCTCCCGTATTTCTTCCTTTGGCATGCTCTTTTCCCTTGCCTGTATAGCCTCTTTGGTATCCGATTTCTGGTTTTTCATACTGCGACTTTACAGCATCTGGCAGTGTAAAAAAAGTAGTAATGGAGGAATAAAGTCGATCTTGGAGCTCCTTGCTTAATCCATGGTTTTTGATGGCCACAAATCCAATGTTCTGGTAAGCTTCTCCAAGCTTGCGAACAAATTCGGACTTTTTTTCAGGATTGCCAGCCGTGAAATCGGCTAAATCCAAACTCGGAATTTCATCAAACAAAATTTCCATGGATGCGGTAGATTAAGTGGTACTTTCTTTAAATTCTTCAAAAATAAATATCTTTAACCTCAATTGATGCGATTCCATGAATAAAATCCAGATTTCCCTACTGATCGTGAGTTTATGGGTTATTTCTTGTTCCTCAGGCCCTAAGGAAACTAAGGAATCGCCAGCCGTGGTGGAGGGAACGACCGCTCTTCCCGAAGTGGCCCCGCTGCCAGTCACTTTTCTGCCTGTAGACTCCCTAACCTTGTTTCCAGACGCGATTCTAGAACTCAATACTCCCTTGAGTAATCAGGTATTCAAGCCAGGAAAAGTTCCTTTTGAGTTCAACATCAAGAATTTTTCCCTAAAAACGAAGGGAGTTGCAGCGCCACGATTGCAGATGATCTTGAATGGAGGCGGCCCAGAAGGTTTCTCAGCTCCCATATTTCAGCGAGAGCTTGCCCGAGGTACCTACCGAACAGTTGCTTTTTTGGTAGATCAAAAGGGGCTATCCTTAAAAAATTTCGGGAATTACCTGGATCGAGACTTTTTAGTGGGGGATTCTCGTCCCTTTCCATACTCTGCCGAACCCTACTTGGCCATCAACTTGCCGAAAAATGAACAAATTGTTCCCTTTGGTCAAGACTTGATTTTGGATTTTTTGGTGCTGGGTGGCGATTTAAAGTTGGATGGCTTGAAAGTCAAAATCTGGATCAATGCATACCAAACAGAGACAAATGCAATGGTGCCCTTGCGCGTTTCGAATCTTCCGGTTGGAGATTATCAAGTAAAAGTACAGCTCTTTAGAACTACTAATAAAGAGTTGGAGGGCCCTTTCTCTAGCAGTACGAAGACCATCTATGTTCGATAAGTTCGTATCTTTGGACGATTAAATCTCTAGTTCACCATGCTTTTAGTACAACATATCCGTGATCATTACGACCAAGTGCTCCTTGGCCTCAAAAAAAGAAACCAAGTGCATGCAGAGGCCACTTTGCAACAGGTACTTGCCTTGGATGAATTGAGAAAATCTTCCCAAACCCAGCGAGATCAGTTGCAGGCTGAAGCCAATACGATTTCGAAGGAAATTGGAATCTTGATGAAGGAGGGTAAAACTGCAGAGGCAACAGCCGTTCGAGATCGATCAGCGGAATTAAAGACCCAGATTAAAGAGCTCGAGGAGCAACATGAGCAGGCAGAAGAAGAGTTGAAGGCATTGCTATACACCCTTCCGAATGTGCCTCATGCAGCTGTTCCGGCAGGAAAATCTGCGGAAGATAATGAGATAGTTCTTTCACATGGTGAGATTCCAAGCCTTCCAGACGGCAAATTGCCACATTGGGATTTGATTAAGAAATACGACATCATTGATTTTGATTTGGGCGTTAAAATAGCTGGGGCTGGATTTCCAGTGTACAAAGGAAAAGGGGCAAGGCTGCAACGTGGGCTGATTAACTTTTTCTTGGATCAGGCTTTAGCCGCTGGGTACATGGAGGTACAGCCTCCTATCTTGGTAAATGAGGATTCTTGCTACAGCACAGGGCAGCTTCCAGACAAGGAAGGACAGATGTATTATGCTAGTGAGGACAAGCTTTACCTGATCCCGACCGCAGAGGTGCCAATTACCAATCTTTACCGCGATGTTTTAGTCAATGTCTCTGACCTCCCTATCAAAAATGTGGGCTATACCCCTTGTTTTAGAAGGGAAGCAGGTTCTTGGGGCGCGCATGTCCGAGGCTTAAATCGATTACACCAGTTTGACAAGGTGGAAATCGTTCAAATCACGCATCCCGATCATTCGTATGAGGCCTTGGAACAGATGAGCAGCTACGTCCAAGGTTTGTTGCAACAGTTGGAACTACCCTATCGAGTGCTTCGACTTTGTGGAGGGGATATGGGCTTTACGTCTGCGATGACCTATGACATGGAAGTGTATTCGGCAGCACAAGAACGCTGGTTGGAAGTAAGTTCGGTGTCCAACTTTGAAACCTATCAGGCAAACCGCCTTAAGCTACGGTTCAAGGGAGAGGATAAAAAATCGTTATTAGCACATACGCTAAATGGAAGTGCACTAGCCTTGCCTCGAATCGTAGCATCGATTCTCGAAAATAATCAGGGTCCTGATGGGATCCGGATGCCGAAAGTATTGCACCCCTATTTAGGCTTTGATTGTGTTTAAGGAGGATAGATTGTCAACAGCTAACTGAAGACGGTCCACAGCTCACTTACTTGAACTTCAAGACTTACTTTCCTTAAGTTGAAAAAGCGATAATCACAAAATCAAATTGCATTATCAACCAAAAAAGCACCACATACAGTGGTGCTTTTTTGGTTTGACGACGAATTTCTGGTCCTAGAAAAGTTAAGCAGTAGTTGCGAAGGATAGCAGCTGTGCATGCACCTCCAATACTTGGGGAATCAGCAGTTTGTTGTCCGTATTTTTAATGCAAAAATCTGCCAGCTCATTCTTTTCTTCGTCAGGAAGTTGCTGGTTGATGATTTGATTGACTTGTTCTTCGGAGCGATGGGGGTCTCGAAGGAGTATTCGAGCCATTCGGACGCGTAGTGGCGAGCTGACATTGATGACATAGTCGAGCTCTTTTGCCGCTCCCGTTTCAAAGAGTAGCGCAGCTTCTTTGATGAGGTAAGGGGCAGTTTGTTGCGTGATCCATTGTTCAAAATCTTTCCGTACAGCAGGGTGTACTAGTCCATTTAGGGCGGCGATTTTTTCAGGATTGGGAAACACGGTTTCCGCAAGGAAGGCACGATTGAGCTCTCCATTTGCCGAATAGGAGTCAGCGCCAAAAGTGGTTGATATTTGATTTCGAAGTTCCGCATCGTGAACCATCAGCCACTTGGCGCGATCATCGGCGGTGAAAACAGGAATTCCTAAAAGGGAGAATAGTTTGCAGACGGTAGATTTTCCAGAGCCGATACCGCCTGTAATGCCTACTAGCAATGGGCGTTTATTACTCATATTTAAGTTTAATCTGCGGAGGGCTGATTCGAACCTCTTTCAAAAAGTTTGGATTAGGGTTGACTTCTAGTTGTAGCGTACTGTCTGCTCGATTCCTCTTTCTATAGTCTAGGATCGCCTCAAATTTTAAATCTTTCAGTTGGGGAAGGTTAGCTTCTTCAATCAAATAGCTCAGGACAGGGACCAATTCCTCATTGGTTAGCGAAACCGTATTGGGGAAATTTACTTTTCTGATTTTTAGTCTTTTGTTACCCTCGAGGTAAGTAAGCACGGAGAAGCTGACTTGGATTTCTTTTTGCTTCAGTTGAATTAGCTTAACCAAGCTTTCATCTACTGTTAAGGGAACCTTTCCTGAATAATCGGAATTGATTTTTGTTGCATTTAAAGCTACGGGGTATTTTCCGTCAAAAGCCTCCAAAACTGAAGAAGGCCCAGTGATTTCTAGTTGGTCAGGGATGAAGTTGACCTTGCCTGCTAGCGCGATGTTTTTATCCAAGGAGTATCCTAGAGTATCCAGTACTGGGCGGAGCGTTTTGGTTACGATCCGATCGATTTGGTAATGGATGGTGTCTCCTAGTACGTTTTGAAGTTGTGTTGGGGTGATAAACTCTCCCAAACTTCTTTTCAGGTCTGCGGTGAGCAGGTATTTTTTCTCTGCAGGGGAATTGAGTTGAATGAGGTAGGGGCTGCCTCCAATATTAAAATACTTGCGTAGCAAGTCCCAGCCATTCCCTGAAATTTCAATTTGAATACTGTTTGGCAGGGACTTAACTGGAATAAAGTTTTTTTGATCGTATTCCCACTGTACTGGATAATCTACGATGGTGCTGTAATTATCCTTGTTGAGGGCATTTAAAACCCAAAAAGTGGTAGCCGCTGCAACGCAGAGGACTACCACTTTTATATTGGAGAGTTTTCTTTTGGATATTCTCCAAGGGGATTTTTTAGAATCTGGCAAGATGTTATTTGGTTGGACTTGGTTTTTTCGAGAAGTCAAGGGAAATGGCAGACTTTTCAACTTTTACCTTCAGCCCTTTGTCAAGTTCCAGCAAGACGGTGTCACCTTCTACGCTGTAGACTTTTCCATGGATACCTCCAATGGTTACCACATCATCGCCTTTTTTTATTTCTTCGATAAACTTCTTGGTTTCCTTTTGTTTTTTCTGCTGTGGACGAATCATGAAGAAGTACATGATCAAAATGATCGATCCAAATAGAAATACTTGGCCAAGAATACCGCTACTTCCGACAGAAGCTTGAGCTAAGATAAATGAATACATCGCTTATTTTCTAACAGGTCCAGTTGCAGCGCCGCCAGCACCCTTAGAAGTTACACTTCCTCTCATGCTTAGACGAGTTACTGTTGGATTTGTGTTTGCTTGGATCGTTACGGTTGGAGACTGTGCTCCTGACTTCGCAGTAGAGTTGAATACCACTTTCACGAATCCAGTTTCACCCGGCTGTACGGGTGCTTTGGTCCAGTCAGGGCTAGTGCATCCGCAAGAAGCGGTGATGTTGGAAATCACCAAAGGAGCTTGTCCATTGTTGGTGAAGTTGAAAATCTTTTCAACCACTTTTCCTTCGTTGATGGTTCCAAAGTCGTATTCCATTTCGCTAAACTGGAAGGATCCTAGTGTGCTTGGATCTGCAGAAGTGGTCGTTTGAGCCATATCCGCTGGGACAGGTACATTAGACCCATCCATTGCGGCAATTTTTTCTTCTAAAGCTTTGATTTTTTCTGCTTGTTCGTCTTTGCCCTGAGAGCAAGAAGTGATCAATACGACGGCTAGTGCGATGGCGCTGAGAAGTCTTGTTTTCATGTTAGTTTTTATCTTTATTTATTTGGTCAATTAATTTGTTTACATCGTTTAGAAGGTCTTCTGCTTTGTTTTTTGCTTCAGAGATCACTCGCTTGCCTTCGGTTTTCGCCTCATTTAGATGGATTTCTTTTCCATCCACCAATTCATTGATGAGGTCCTCCAATTCTTTCTTGTACTTGGATAGCTTAAAGGAGAGTTTGTCTCGGGTATTCGCTCCGGTATCGGGAGCAAATAAAATCCCTAAGGCTGCACCCACCCCTGCGCCCAAGGCGAAAGCAATTAATGTACTAGTTGTTTTTCCCATTGTGGTCTTATTTATTATCCAAAAGGCCTCTACCACTCTTGCGGATTTGTCCTTTTTCGGTTAGTTCCTTAGACAAAACATCCAGCAAACCATTTACAAACTGCTTACTTTTTGGGGTGCTGTATGTTTTTGAAATGTCAATGTACTCGTTGATCGTTACTTTCACTGGGATGCTTGGAAAATGAATCATTTCTGCAAGCGCCATGGAGATGATGACTTTATCGGTGAAAGCCAAACGCTCAATGTCCCAGTTTTTTGTTTTTTCCGAGATAAGTACTTTGCTGCTTACGTCGTTAGCGATGGTGAAGTTAAAAATATTTTCAAAAAATTCTTTGTCTTCCTCCCAATTCATTGCAATTTCTGGAAGAGGTTCTGTCATACCTGTATCGGGGAGCGATGCGTTTTTTAAAACTTTCGCAGCAAGACTTCTTACGACCGATTTATTTTCGGTCCAGTTCAAGTCTTTTTCTGCAAAAAAGGTAAGAATGACCTCGTTTTTGAAAATTATTTTTTTCAATAGTTCATCTGCCAACTCAAAATCTTGCTCTAGGGTTGGAGCTGCAAGCGTCAAATAATGCTGATATTCCTCGCCTGGCTTGATGTACTCTCTGAACCATTCCTTTATCTCCAGTTCAAGTTCATCCAAGTTCACCCCATTTCGACTCAATGCAGCCTGGTATTCTGGGGATTCGCGGAGCCGTTTCAAAACTTGATTATTGGCAAGATTCAATTCATTGCCAAAAGCAATGGGGGCATCTCCAGCAAGTTTTTGCTTTTTTTCTACCTCTTTTCCGACATGTTTGGAAAATGCCTGAAGTAGCTCAATGGCTAGGAGGTAAAGCTGTGGAATTCGTTCGGCGGATACCACCATGTTTTTCAACAGAAACTGCCGATCTTTTTCGTTGGCCTCAAGCACTTGTTTGAGGGCTTCTAAAGCAATTTTCTTGACTTTAACCCCTGCGTCAGTTGGAAGCAACTTTTGACCTAGTTCCACGTTTTGCTCAAAAATCTGGATAGCCTCCTCTCCTTCACGGGAAAGGGCTGCCTTATCTTGAACCTCCATGCTGTTGAGGTCAGGTAAAAAAGACTCTCGTATAAAGTCTTTGGCTATGTTAATGTTGGATCCTTTACACTGTTCAAAAGCATATAAGTTCTGAAATGCTTTGACTCTAAGGATTCTTCTGTTGAGCATATGGGATATAAAGAGCCACAAATATAAGCAATTAGGTGCATCTTCTCCGCATGGGGCGAGGCACAAAAAAACCACTGAACCTAGGCTCAGTGGTCATTTATCTTTGGGTAGAATGGATTAAAATGGAAGTTTAATTCTTCCAATCGCTTCAATTCTTGCCTTTGCCGCTTCGATTGCTGCTTGCTGAGCAGGGATATGTTGTTTCTCTGAAGTGTTTAAGATGGACAAGCAGGTGTCGTAAATTTTTTCAGTTTGTGCAAAAACCGTCTCTTCCTGATATTCTCCGTAATATTCTGCTCCCACATTGATTACTCCACCAGCATTGATCAAGAAGTCTGGGGCATAGACAATGCCTTTTTCCATCAAGATTTTTCCATGCTTGGCTTCATCTTCCAGCTGGTTGTTGGCTCCGCCTGCAATGACTTTACAAGTTAGGCGGTCAATGGTCTGGTCGTTGATTGTGGCACCAAGGGCACAGGGAGCATAAATATCCATCTGGATGTCATACAGGACATTGCTGTCAACTACCGTCGCGCCTGTTGATTTGGCCACTTCCTGGAGTTTGTCTTCAAAAATGTCCGTAATCAAAATATCCGCACCTTCCTTAACGAGGTAGTTGATGAGGTATTTTCCAACTTGACCTACACCTTGCACCCCGATCTTCTTTCCCTGAAGGGAGTCTGTACCAAATGCTTTTTTAGCAGCTGCTTTCATTCCCATGTACACGCCAAATGCAGTTACTGGGGAAGGATCTCCCGCGCCTCCCTTACTTTTAGGTAAGCCGGTTACATGGCGAGTTTCTAAGGCCATGTATTCCATATCGGAGGTCTTCATGTTGACATCTTCAGCAGTTACATATCGGCCCCCTAAGCTTTCCACAAAGCGACCAAATCTTCGTAAAAATGCTTCGGTCTTCAATTTAGGATCTCCAATGATTACAGCTTTACCGCCTCCTAAATTCAAGCCTGCAAGTGAATTTTTGAAAGTCATGCCGCGAGAAAGGCGTAACACATCTTTGATGGCTTCCTCTTCGGTGGCGTAGGGCCACATGCGGGTTCCCCCAAGTGCGGGTCCCAAGACGGTGTTGTGAATCCCTATCAGTGCTTTTAGGCCTGTAGCTTCGTCATGACAAATGACCAATTGCTCATGGTCCATTGCAGTGATTTGTCCAAAAATGGAACCCTCACGTACTGTTTCGGTGGTATTAATCGCTAACATCTTAAAATAGCTTTTTAGAATGTGTTATATTTGGGATAGCACTCGGAAATCGTGTGGCCACAAAATTAAATACTTTTATGAGCTCACAAATTTTCCAAAGCCAAATTTTATACAAGAGTATCATTAAAAACTAAGACTTTATTTTGTGAAGGAACTTTGGAGAATAAATAAATGCCTAATCAAATACAAGGGATTATTGTCTTTAGGAATACTGTTTACGGTGATATCCAATATTTTCGTAATTATTCCGGCTCAATTGGTTCGAATTGCCATAGATTATGTGGTTGAGAGTTATGCGCTTTTTGCTCCTCTCACCAGGGGTGGAATAGGTGAGTTGGCTCGGGACTATTTTTTAGAATCGGTCTTTATTTTTGGGATTTTGATTTTGGTCATGGCCTTGCTTCGGGGCTTCTTCCTATTCTTGATTCGCCAAACGCTCATCATCATGTCGCGAAAAATTGAATATGACATGAAAAATGAGCTTTTTGAACATTTTCAATTTTTGCCCCTAAGTTTTTACAGAAAAAACAGCACGGGAGATTTGATGGCTCGGATATCAGAAGATGTAAGCCGGGTGCGCATGTACCTAGGCCCAGCAATCATGTATGGACTCAACCTGCTGATCTTATTTCCCTTGGTGATTTCGTACATGATTTCGGTCAACTTGGAGCTTACGCTTTATTCGCTCCTGCCTTTGCCGATACTTTCTTTGAGTATTTATTATGTAAACAATCAAATCAACCAGCGTTCTGAAAAAATTCAACAGAGCCTTTCTCAGCTCAGCACCTTTGTGCAAGAAGCATTTTCAGGGATTCGGGTGTTGAAGGCTTTTGTTCGAGAGCAGGATTCTGCTGCGGAGTTTGCCAAGGCAAGTGAAGAATACAAGTATCAATCTATCGAATTGACTCGTGTAAATGCCCTGTTTTTCCCATTGATTATGGCCTTGGTGGGGATATCTACCATCATCACAGTATACGTAGGAGGGATGATGGTCATTCAAGGGGAGATTGGATATGGTGTCATCGCCGAATTTATACTCTATGTCAACATATTGACTTGGCCAGTGGCATCCCTAGGCTGGGTGACCAGTATTGTGCAGCGTGCTGAGGTTTCCCAACGAAGAATCAATGAATTGTTGGATCAGAAAACCGATTTGGTATCTGAGAAAAACATTGAAGCCACACTGGAAGGGGCAATTCAGGTGAGTCACCTTTCATTTGTTTATCCAGATTCTGGGATCCATGCGTTGAAGGATATTTCCTTTTCGATTGAAGCTGGCCAGACCTTGGGGATTATTGGTACCACAGGCTCCGGCAAATCTACACTTGCCAACCTGCTGATGCGGATGTACGATGCTACTTCAGGGGAGATTCTGGTTGACAATAAACCCATTCAGCACTATTCATTGGCTAGCCTTCGTAGTCAGATAGGTGTGGTCCCACAAGATGTTTTTCTTTTTTCCGACACCATTGCAAGCAATATTTCTTTTGGAGTTGACAATCCAGATCTAGAGCTAGTGACGCAGGCAGCTAAAGATGCAGACGTTTACCAAAACATCTTGGACTTCCCCAATGGCTTTGATACCCTTCTTGGTGAACGAGGAATTACGCTTTCTGGGGGACAAAAGCAGCGCGTTTCTATTGCAAGGGCTATAGCAAAGGAACCCAAGATTTTGATTTTAGACGACTGTCTATCTGCCGTTGACACCAAGACGGAGAATGCGATTTTGAATTCACTCAAAAAGATCATGGAAAACCGTACCTCCATCATCATCTCCCACCGGGTGTCCTCAGCCAAGCTTGCCGATCAAATAATTGTATTGGATGAGGGACGAATTGTGGAGCGCGGCGATCATGCTTCCTTAATGACTCAAAAAGGTGTTTATGCTGCACTTTTTGAAAAGCAGACGCAAGGCGGTGAATCCGTTGAAGAAATTAAAATTTGAAGTTCAATTAAATGATTTGGTCAACAGCTAATGGTCCACGGTCGACAGCCGAGTCGTGGTGTGACTGGACTATGAATCCAAATTTAAATACGTGTTTTTGTAACAGACATGAATTGACTGTGGTCTGTTGACCGTCAACTGTTGGCAACGAAAACAGGTACGCTGCTCAAGGGTAGGATTGCGGATATCCTATTACTTGCCTTTCAAGGCGTCGCATCGATCGTAGCTGGGGTCGATGTCAATGAAAATATCTTCTTTGGCAGTAACAAACCATTTGCTGAGTACCTCATCCTCTTTTCTGCGGAGGGTGGCTGCCTTCAATTTCTCATAATCATCTTCGAGGTTTGCCTTATGTGCAGGGTATCTGGCTTTGTAGAAAAGAATACGAACCTTAGTGCCTTCTCTTGGATCTTCAAAACGAATTGGAGGAGTGATGTCCCCAACCTTCATGGTATCGATCGTAAAATAGAGTACAGGATCTTCTAGGGTGCGCAACGATAACCTATTGGAAGTAGTCGCAGGATCGGTAAAAAAGCCTCCTGCATCTGAAGTTGCTCTATCTTGGGAATATTCTTTTGCTGCTTTAGCAAAATCAATTTTACCAGCTAATACTTCCTTCTTAAGGCTGTCTAAATAGCGTTCAGCCTTTACTATATCCTCCTCGGAGGCTTTTGGAATGCGTAGTATGTGCCGCGTATTGAAGGTTGAACCTTTATTTTCGAGGAGCTGTATCATGTGAAACCCAAATTGGGTTTCAATAGGGTCTGAGATCTCGCCTAGTCGGAGTCCCAATGCGGTGGCCTCGTATTCCGGAGCTAGCTCACCTCTTCTAAAAAACCCTAAATCTCCTCCTTGGGCCGCTGATCCAGGATCTTCCGAATTGTCTTTGGCTAATTCCGCAAATGTAGCCTTGCCGGTTGCTATTGCCTCTTTAAACTGTTTTAGCTGCGCGATAATTTCTTCTCTAACCTTTGGATTGGTTTCGGGCTTTCTGACGATTTGGCCTACTGTAGCCTCAGAGGTAAATAGGGGAAGTGAATCTTTAGGAATGTTGAGGTAGAATGCACGCACCTCGGATGGGGAAACGGTGATGCCATCCGTGATCGTTTTCCTCATTTTCCGCACGATAAGTTGCTCACGCATCACTTCTTCCAACTCCGCCTTTAACTGTTCGGCAGTCTTTCCATACATTTCTGCAAGCATCGACTCATCTCCGCCGAATTGTTGCATGACCATAGCAAATCGGTTGTTGGCCTCTAGGAGCACCTCGGCATCGGTGACAAGAACGGAGTCCACCACAGCTTTGGCTACCATCAGTTTATTGATCAGCAAGCTTTCAAATACTGCACATCGCGTGGGCGACTCAATTCCCTGCTGAGCTTGGGAGAGTGCTTCTAGGTAGGACTTTTGAACTTCTGACTCCAGAAGAATATTGTTGTCTACTTTCGCGATGATTTTATCCACCACTTGTCCAGTGGCAGTTTCTTGGGCTTGAGCTTGTCCCAAGATCCAAAATGCAAGTAGGCTCGGAATAAGTCGGTTTAACAATTTCATAGGTTTTATCTTTTTCGGGAGATCCGAATGGGAAGTATTATTGATTCAAAGCGGCAAAGGCTTTTTCCTTAACCCCAGCATTAACTTGAATGGGATATTTTTCTTTTAATCTTTTGGTAAGCGCCTGATTGAGAAATTCTTGGTAATCTCGAATGATAAGACCTCGGGCCTCTTCAAATTTCCTCGGCCCAGGTGGATATACTTTTCCAACGACCAACACATAAGAAGTTCCATCGATCACCAACTCTTGGTACTGCTTATTCAAATCTACTTTCGAAAGAATTGGATGTGCTTCGTATTCAAAAGTTCCTGACTCTGTAGCATAGGCATCGGGATAATTGTTCCGATAATCTGCTTCAAATGCAGCAAAACTGTCTGTATCGAATCCCTTATTTTGGAGGTATTTACGTGCATTTTCTAGTTTGGACGCATCATTTACCTTTGTCAAGTAGGCCTGAACTCTAGCTTTCCATTGGTAGTTTTGACTATTTTTTTCAAAGAAGGCCTGCTGACCTAAGGAGTCATTTAACCCTTTTTGCCACACTTCCTGGTTGGTCAATGAGAAGAGTAAAATGCCATCTCGATATTCCTTCAGTAGCATTTGGTAATCTTTGTTGTTTTTTTCCAAATCCACTTCTTCCGTTTTTGCCAAGGTGGCTTCTGTGAATTTATCCAACCAGAGTTCAAAGAAAGTCCCATTTCCTTTTGGAGTGGCCTCTTTGGATTGCATAAAATTCACCAAGTCCTTCACCGTGTAGGAAGAGTTATTCGCCTTAAATAGCTCTGTGTTCCCAAGTTTTTTTTCTTGAACGGCAGTGCCAAAGCTAATTATGTCTGTAGCATTCACTGCGCCAGCTACTGTAGAAATCCCTACCTCATTTTCTTGAAAACCGTAGCGTGATTTTTGAATTGCAATCACCTGGGATTCGATCATTCCGGTTTTGGAATTGCGTAAAATTTTTGATCGGATGCTTTGTTCCACTTCCTCGTAGGGCTGCAGCCCTCTTTTTCCTTCAAGGCGCAGAATATGGTACCCATATGCCGTTTTGATTGGGGGAGAAACTTCCCCAATCTCTGTCAAGGAGAAGCCTGCCATTTCAAACTCTGGGATCATTGTACCCACAGCAAACCAAGGCAATAGTCCTCCTGCTGATTTAGTAGCAGGATCCTCAGAATAAGCTTGTACTATTTCTTCCCAAATCGTGTTCTCCTTTTGAATTTCCGCATAGATATCAGAAATTCTTCTTCGCGCATTTTCTTCTTGGCTTGGATTTTCTGAATCAAACCGAACCAAAATATGAGATACTTGAACTTCCCCTGGGTTGGCTTGGCGGCTACTTACTTGGATGATATGGTAGCCAAAATCTGTCAAGATAGGATCTGAGATACTGCCAACTGGAAGGGTGTAGGCAGCCTCTTCAAATTGCTGAACCATCTGAAGTCCAGTAAAGTAGCCTAAATCACCCTTGTTCATTTTAGCCGAAGGATCATCCGAATAGTTAAGTGCCAATGCACCAAAGTCAGCTCCATTTTCCAGTTCAGCCTTCACTTTCAAGGCCATTTGGAGTACTGCAAGGCTGTCTTCTTTTTTAGGATTTGGAGGAAATTGAAACAAAATGTGTTTTGCCCTGACAATTTCTTGGAGGCGCGCATAGACTTTTTTTACTTCCCCTTCTTCGATTGAATTTTTGATCAGATAAGGAGCAATTAAGGACTCCTTTACGGAGGAAAATTCAAGATTAAACTCCTCCAACTGGTCAAGCTTGATGGACTCAGCCTCGATGACCTTTAGTTTGTAGGTCAAAAACGATTCAAAATTCTCTTCAAACTCCTTTCTCGTCAATGAATTGGCGGGACTCTCACTCTGCCTTTCTTTAGACATGAGTTGCAAAAATTCTTCCTTGTCAACCGAAATAGTACCAACGACTACCAAAACCTCCTTCTTTTCTTGGGCTAGCGCCAAGAAAGGAGAAGTACTTAGTGACAGTATAAGTGCTAGGATTGCCGGAAGGGCTCTTTTATTCATCGAAAGGAAGACCAAAGTAAAGTTCAAAGATACAAAAATTATAAAGATAAAATGTGTGGAATCATTCCCCCTTCTTAGGGTTCAACCGCGGAAGGAAAATTTTTAATTAGCCTACAGGTATTTTTTCCGTTTTTGGATTCAAATTCAATTTCATCCATGATTTTTTTCACCAAGAATATCCCGATTCCACCTTTTCGTTTCTCCTCAATCACCTTTTTGAGATCTGGGACTTCGTATTCCAACAAGTTGAAAGCGTCCCCCTTGTCGGTGATTTCAATGGATAACTTCTTTTTCAATTCTTTTACTTCCAAGTGAATTAGTTCTTTGGGATTGCAGGCATGGGAGTGAATAATCAGGTTGGCACAGACCTCTTCCACGGCCAAAATAAGTTGGTGTCTGTCCACTTCCGAAAACCCATAGGTTTTTAAGCTAAGCTGTAGAAAACTTCGCAACTCCACCAAGGCAGATGTACAACAGGATAAGTTTAATTTATGGCTCATTCCCAAGGGTAATTGCAGTGGATTTGTCTGGAACTATCTGGATCAAGCGATCTAGGCCCAGAATTTTAAAAACTTCAGTCACCTGATCATTCAGCCCAAAAATCGCAAATCGAATTCCTTGTTCTGAAAAATCATCCAAATAGGACATGAAAACACCTAAGCCGGCAGAAGAAATATACCCCAATTGATTTCCATCAATCAAAAGAAAGGTAGCGCCTTGTTGTAAGATCTCCTGCATAGATTGGTCCAGTAGGACCGAATTGCTTGCATCCACCTCTCCAATCAAGCGTAAAATGTCTTTATTTCCTTCTTTTATTCTTTCGAGTTGCAGCATGCTTAAGCTAGTTTAATCAGTTTACTTGAATTTGACTACCATTAAGGAATAATCATCGTCAATCATTCCATCACCACCCACAAATTGATGGAGTGAATCGATGATTTCCTGCTGTAGTTGAATGGGTGATTTTTGATGATGCTCTTCTACTATTTTTTTAATTCGGTCATAGCCAAATTGTTCGCCTGTCTCTTTTCTGCCTTCTAGTATTCCATCTGTAAGGAGCACTAAGATATCTCCCGAACGGTATTCAAATGTTTCTTCCTGTACGTGGTTTTTGTAGCTTGGGTTTCTGACAATCCCCAAACCAAGGCCTTCTATTGAAATAAAATCAGCCCCTTTCTTATCGGCCTTGTACCATAAGGTAGGAATATGCCCGGCTCGCGCATGGCAAAAACTGTTGTTTACAGTATCAATTTCAAAGATAGAAGCTGTTATAAAGTGGTTTCGCTCCAAGCATTTACTCAGGGCAGCATTTGCTTTATTCATAAACTCCGCAGGATGAATTCCAAGTTGAATTAAGCTTTGGAATACCCCTTTCATTTGTGCCATATGAAAAGCTGCTGAGGTTCCTTTCCCAGACACGTCTCCCATGATGAGTACAAAATGAGTTTCATCCACCTGGTAGGTGTCGTAATAATCTCCCCCAACTTCATCTGCTGTGTTGGAATAGGCACAGATATCGAAGGAGGCGGGATGGTCAAGTTTCAGGGGTAAAAGTGCCTTTTGAACCCGCTGGGCAATTTTCAACTCCTCTTGGTACCGCTCATTTTCTATGGCTTGGTTGAGTAATCGGTGGTTTTCAACAGAAATACAGGCCTGTCTCGCAAAGGTGCCAATAATGCCGATCATCTCCTTGTTGAACCCTTCCTTCACCTCCTTGATTAGGACAATCCGTGCTAGAATAGATTTATTGACCAGTAAATGGACCACCAAAGCAGACTTATAGTTGGCATGGGCAATTCGGATGGCCTGCGCTTGAGGTGCTTCTGCCATACTTGCAGGTACCCAACTTTGAGTTTCTTGCGGGAGGAGGGAGCGAATTTCTGTTTTGGTGGATTCATCCAAAAATCGGAGTGGATTTTTGACTTGAAAGGATTCTTTGGGGTTGAGCTCAATCCACGCTGAATCGGAAAACGAGGCGCTTATGCAGGAGTCAAGCAAGATATCAAGTACTTGTTCTTCGCTTTCTTCGGGCTGTATGGACTGACTTAACTTTTGGAAATTTATTGCCTCGGTGAGTTTCTGTTCAAAAACTGAAGAGGTAGGCAAGTTGAATAAGGTGACCAAAAAGCTAAACAGACCGTAGACGAATACAAAGCCAAACAAGGCCATGAGGAACAGGTTGTCTGTCAGGTTAATCTGCAAATTCCCTTCATTTCCGGAGTCGAGTACCCGGTAAAATAAGACTCCAGCACAGCCCATGATTAGAAAGAGAAATAGTAATGTTTTCCATTTCTCTTTAAAATTTAGGTAGGGGATCCATTTCAGGTTGACCGCAAGTAGGATGGAAATGACCAACAGAATGGTGAGTCCAAACAGGAAGCTGTAGTCTAGATTGTTGTGGTTGAAGAACACAAAAAATAAGGCTCCCAACATGGAAAGTTCAAACACTTGCCATTGGTTGACTACCTGCTTATTTTTTTGATAGAGGATTAAATGCTTCCACAGCAAGGTGGTGAAAATTAAAAAAGCACTTGTCAGGGCAAAATTTATGTGGTAGAAAACATTCCGTAAGAAGGGGTCTGTTCCAATTTTACTCTCCCCAAGCGCCAAGTAAATTACTTCGGTAAGCAGTCCAGCAGAAGCCGCAAAAAGTCCGGTGGAGACTCCTCTCCAGATTAGGGTTAAAAAATCCGATTGCTTGTTTTTCCAAAATATGCGGCGGTAAACGAGGTAAATGAAAATGAAAAAAAGAATTTCTAAGATCCAGGTAACTTCCTCGGAGACACCTGAGTCGAGGTTATTGATCATCCCAAAAATCCGAACCAAGTCCACCAGCAACAAGGCCAGCCAAACTAAAATGGCTAAAAAAAGGCTGATTCTGCCAAGAGGAAGTGCGCTATTTTTGATCATGGATTTACCTTCCAAAAATAGGGAATGTCAACCAATGCAAAGGTATTTAAAGGGGTTCGAAATGAGGGAGAACTGTTAAATATTACAAAAATTTTACAAGAAGATGACATCATCTACGATCCCCTTTCCGATTTGGGATTCGATTAAGGCAATCACTTTTGATTTATTGAGTTGAAGCTCCTTTTTTACTGGACCAGAAGTGATTTTAACCATTAACTTTTTGTCCTTGATGTACACATTGCTCGTGCGGTCGGCGATAGTTTTGCCAACCAAGGTGGGCCAGGACGAAATCAGCAATTTCTCCTGGTAGGTATCTTCCAGGCGATAGGCTTTCAGTAGGTCTTGGAAAGCGTCGGCCAAGGGGGTAGCATCTTTTTTTCTAGGAGAGGTCATCGGAATCTATAAAAATATCGGAGGCAATGCTGTCTGCCAGCAGCTGACCTTTGCGGGTTAAAGTTAGCGTTTTTGCCTCGGTATGAATCATTCCAAGTTCGGTTAATTTCGTGATCGAACCCTTTTTTATCTCCAAAATATCCAGGTGATACCGCTCTGCCAAACTTCCAGTATCTAATCCCCAAGAGGTTCGAAGGCCAGTCAGAATTTCTTCATTGATGCATTCTTCGGGTGTCAGCTCCTCGAGTACAAAAGGGAGCGATCCAGCTGCCAGCGCTTTGGTGTAGCTCGTATTGGAAGAGGGATTAAAGCCTCTTGAACTTCCATCAAAGGAATGTGCACTGGGTCCGATGCCGAGGTAGGGGCTGCGTTTCCAATAGTTGCTGTTGTGAACTGCGGCTTGATTTGGGCGACTAAAATTGGATATTTCATACTGGAGGTAGCCTGCCTTGTCGCATTGCTCTTGCAGGTACTCAAATTGTTGAGCCACAAATTCATCTTCTGCAGGGCTAAACTTTCCTTTCTTGGTCCAGTTGCCAAAAGTAGTTTTGGGTTCGATGGTCAATGAATAGGCAGAAAGGTGACTAGGGTCAAGGCGAAGTGCCTCCTCCAAGTCCAATTGCCAAAGGCGATGGTCTGAATGGGGGTATCCATAAATCAAATCAATCGAAAATTTTTCAAACCCAGCAGCTCTTGCAAGTTGAATCGCTTGCGTTGCCTCCTTCGAATTATGGGCTCGGTTGTAGGCTTTGAGGATTTGATCTTGAAAACTTTGAATACCCAAACTTAGTCGATCGATGCCGAGGGATTTCCAGGTGGCCAAGGCTTGGGGATTTAGGTCATCTGGGTTGGCTTCTAAGGTGACTTCTTGTTTGCTCCCAGGAAAAAGGGCTGAAATCTGTTCTAGGATTTTCTCCAAGTATTCGGCAGGTACAAGAGAAGGTGTCCCACCTCCAAAGTAGATGGTATCCACCGCTTCCCCTTTCAAATACTCCTTTCGAAGTTGAAGCTCTAGGAGGATTGAATCCATCATTAGCTCCATCAATTGGAGATTGGTGGAAAAATGAAAGTCGCAATAATGGCAGGCTTGCTTGCAAAAAGGAATATGGATGTAGAGGCCTGCCATAAAGGTTGAATATGGGGTAAATATAACGGATGTTCCCCTTACCCTGAATCAAATTTGTTTTGTGAAAGGGAGTTTGTTTTTTTGATTGGAATTCATTTGGAGGCTGTCTCAGGAATGTTGAGTTTTGTAATTAGAAACCAAAAATTTAGTTGAGAAGCATATTTTCTTAAGTAAATTCCTGACAATTTTTGAGTTCCCATGAGTTGACAAGTACCTTTGCCAAAAGGCTCAATGCGTAGAATAGCACTTATTTTAATTCTTCTTTTTGTTGCCCTTTGGGGAAAGGCTCAGGTATTGGAAAACTACGATGGGAAGTGGAGCAATGCCACGGAACAGTCTGTACTTGGATCCATAGGTCAAAAGCAGGTTAACCTACTCGTCAACACATTTCCTCAATCGTATTTTCAATTTAAGGTACCGCGCAATTCAACCCTTTTCGTGGATGGGAAGCTCTGGGATTTAATTCAAAACGATACCACTTTTTTCATTGCCATTGCAGATTTAAAGAAAGAATTTGGGAAGGACAGCCTCCTAGTGACTGTTATCAGCGACAAGTTTAGCCTTACAAATTTTGGTTTGGAGATAACCAAGGTAGCGCGAAACCAAGTAGCCGAGGAGAAAGCAAGTTTAGGGGCGAAATCGACGGCTTTTGAAAAACGCCAAGTAGTCCAACCGGTGAAGGATTTTATCGCGGTCTCGCTACTGATAATTTTGATTTTGTTGGGTATTTACAGGTGGAGTTATCCCTATTTATTGGGGGTTTTGCTGCAGCCATTATCCGTAATCAAAGCTGAAGATTTTTCAGAAAGTGGGGGGCTTCAAAAAGTGTTTTCCTTCGATGTTATCTATTTTCTGTTTTTGTTGGCGACGATTATCGCGCATAGTTTGGTGATGGGGATCGTCATTTTTAGGCCGGATTGGATCGAGCTTTGGGGTGGCTTAAGTTCACTTTCACTTTTAAGTTTGTGGATAATAGCCTCCTTTCTACTTTTGGCAGTGACTATCCTGAAGTTCTCCGCAATTAAATTGATTGTTTACCTTTTTGAATTGGGAAAATCCGAGTTTGCGCATTTCTTTTATTTACTCCGATTAATCAGTTTTGGCTTTGCGCTTGTTTTGTTGGCGACAACTTTTTTTGTCATAAATGATATTTCTGAACTAGAACTAGTCTTTACGCTACTCATTAAGGCGGTTTTTTGGACCTATTTGATTGGTGTATTTGGACTCTTTTTAATTATGATGAATCGTCTGAATTTTAAGAAATACCATTTATTTACTTACCTTTGCCTAACTGAAATAATACCATTTTTGGTTTTGACCAAATGGGTTTTGGAATTTATCCAGTGATGTGTTGAACGTAAAAGGAACTCCCAGCATGAGTGCAGCTCCAAAAGATCGCTATACCCCAGTAAAAAGCATATTGGTTTCTCAGCCAAAGCCGACCGAGGCAAACTCTCCTTACCTATTGCTTGCGGAAAAGTATAAGTTGAAGATAGATTTTAGGCAATTTATCAAGGTAGAACCTGTTCCGCCCAAGGAATTTAGAAAGCAAAAAATAGACATTTTGAAGCACACGGCTGTCATTTTCACTAGCCGAAATGCGATTGACCATTTTTTCGCGATTTGTAAGGAGTTCAAAATAGAAATGACTCCTGAAATGAAATATTTCTGTATTTCAGACCAGACCGCACATTACCTTCAAAAATACATTGTGATTCGTAAGCGAAAGCTTTTTGTAGGGCTTAAGACTGCAGAAGACCTGTTCGATTATTTTAAGAAACACAAAAACGAAAAATACCTCTTCCCTTGCTCAGATATTCGTAAAGATGATATTCCTGCCTACATGCAAAAGCAAGGAATAGCATTTACAGAGGCAATTATTTACCATACCGTTGCTGCTGACTTATCTGATTTGGCTGATGTGAAGTACGATATTTTGGCCTTCTTCAGTCCATCTGGAATCAAATCCTTAAAGTCAAATTTTCCAGATTTTGTACAAGGTAAAACCCGTATTGCGGCTTTTGGGCCTACCACCGCTCAAGCAGTCCGTGACATGGAACTTATTTTGGACATTGAGGCGCCCATGCCGAATGCACCAAGTATGACCGGCGCACTGGAGTTATTTATCAAAAAGGCCAATAATTTGTAATTCTAAGAATCATTTTCAGTGGTTTATAAGTTTAAATTCCTAGACTAGTTTAAATTTGATAACTCCACAGCCAAAATGAACAGAAAAAGCGACCTGGTTAATTTTTTGAAAGCACTGGCATTTTTGCTATTTCTCTCGCTACCAAGTTCGGTGTTCGCGCAGCAAGATCCCCAGTTTACTCAATATCTTTCCGCTGGCAATTTTTTTAACCCGGCTTTTGCAGGTAAAGAAATTGGAAATCAGTTTTCTGCATTCCACCGGTCTCAATGGCAAGGGTATACTTCGACCGCAGGTACAGGAATACCTCCAACAACCCAATTGATTACGTTTCAAGGGAGAATAAAGGCAAAGAATTTTGGCTATGGCCTTACGGTAGTCAACGATAGATTAGGGGCTAGCTCGAATCTAGATGTCAATCTTCAGGGAAGCTACCACAAGAAAATCAAGCGGACGCAACTCAGCTTTGGCGGGTATTTTGGGGTATCCAATAGCACCTTAGATTTTGAGGAATTGCAATTTGTGAATCCTGAACCTAGTCTTCCACAATCAGGTACTGAGACCCAGCTTGCTATGGATATGGGGGCTGGGCTACTGGTAGATGGAGGTAATTTTTATGTGGGGATTAGCGGAAGGCACCTCAACCAAGCTTCTTTTGATTTTGGAGATGGGAGTTTTGCCAATCGGCTCCAACTTCATAATTATCTATTGGTGGGATACCGAATGCGCCCAGTGGGCCAGTTGCGGATTGAACCAAGTATTTTATTAAAATCTTTGGGAACAAATACTTTGTCCTATGATATCAGCGTTATAGCCACACTCCAAAATAAACTGACAGGAGGTCTTGCCTACAGAGGAGAGGAGTCGGCGTCTGTAATTTTGGGATACAGCTTATTGAAAGACAATAGTTTAAAACTAGGATATGCCTTTGATTTAGTGATTGGTGGAAAAGATGCAAAAGCCCCTACTTCCCATGAATTGATGCTCCGTTATGCCTGGACAGATGTTTCGAAGACAGTGAATCGAGTAATACAAAGAACACCTAGATTTAGGTTTTAGTCAGAACATTAGTACAAACAATTCATTAAATAGTAAGGTTTCTAATCCTCAATAAATAATTACACCTCAATAAGGTTTGTTTTATTCACCCAAAAAAAGCTAACTTTCGAAAGTGTTTTTATACGTTGGCGGTGTTTGGCCAAAAATTTGATGCTACTCTAAAAAAGTCATTTATGTACACCAAGATAAAATTCCCTTTTCTATCGCTTGCCATAGGCTTATTGCTAATAGCTTTTTTGCCAAGTTGTGGACTGCTTAGTAAAAAGGGGGAGGCTAGTAGTAAAGCGAATCGAAAAGGAGAGGTTACAGGTGTTGCTAAGCGTATTCGCTGGAAGCAAAACCTGCCTGTTGACATGGTTCCTATCAAAGCAGGAACTTTCTGGATGGGCCAATCAGACGAAGACATTGCTTACTCCCAAGCATCGTTAAACAAACAGATTACTATATCTGAATTTTTTATGGACAAGTACGAAGTGTCCAACAATAAGTATAGACAATTTTTGGAGGCTGTAAAATCTGGTCAATTAGATACCGGTACTCCAACAACACTAAAAGCAGCCCCTACCTTTACTTTAGACGAGTTGAAGCCTGACAGTACGGTTTGGACTAAAAGCTTTGCTTTCCATTATGGCGACCCCTTGATGGAATTTTATTTTGACCACCCGGCCTTCGATGCGTATCCAGTAGTGGGTGTATCGTACGATCAGGTAGAAAAATATTGTGAATGGAGAACGTACCATTTACGTGCGAATGACGACATTGAGTTTGACCTTCCTGCATTTAGATTGCCTACTGAGGCAGAATGGGAATATGCTGCAAAGGGTGGTAAAGAAATCGCTAAGTACCCTTGGGGAGGTCCCTATGTCAAGAACAAAAGAGGTTGCTTGATGGCAAACTTTAAGCCGGGTAGAGGAAATTACGTGGATGATGGCTTTACCTATACTGCCCCTGTAGATGTTTTTGCTCCCAATGGATTTGGATTGTACAACATGGCAGGCAATGTTTCAGAATGGGTGATGGATGCCTACAAGGTTACTTCTAGGGCGCAAACTTGGGATTTGGATCCTGTGTATTTGGATGAAGCCGAGCCTAAAAAGATTGTTCGTGGAGGAAGTTGGAAAGATATTAGTCACTATCTTGAGACCTCAACCCGTACCTATGAATACCAAGACGTAGCACAAGCACACATAGGATTCCGTACTGTAATGACATTTATTGGAAGATCAGCTTCCATGGATGCGAATCCAAACAAAAGACTTAAAAGGTAATTTTCCGTTCAAATAAAATATTCAACATAAAACTAATTGACTAATGGCAAGCAACAGTAATTTCTTTTATTCCAAGGTAATGCCAAAAATCTATGGGATTGGCGCAGCTGTCGTAATTCTTGGAGCAATGTTTAAAATCTTGGATTGGCCAGGAGCAACTTTAATGATTGGTGTTGGTTTGACAACGGAAGCCATCATATTTTTCTTATCAGCTTTTGAACCAGGCGCTAAAGAGGTGGACTGGGCTAAGGTATATCCTGAGTTGGATGAAGAAGGAGACGAATCGCCTAGACCTGCTGCCAGAAAAACGGTACAAGTTTCAGGAGATCCGATTGCCGCACAATTAGACAACATGTTGCAACAGGCTAATATTGGTCCCGAGCTGATCGAGAGTTTGGGCAAGGGCATGAATAATTTGGCTACTTCTGCACAGAAAATGGGTACTCTTTCGGATGCCGCAGTGGCTACCTCAGAGTATGCTTCAAACGTGAAAGCTGCTTCTCAGTCCTTGGCAAGTATGAACGATTCCTATGCACAGACTGCCACTGCTTTGGTGGCCATGTCCTCAGCCGCTCAGGATTCGCAAGCGTACCAAGCCCAGATTCAAGCAGTAACTAAGAATTTGTCCGCTTTGAATGCAGTGTATGAATTAGAACTTCAAGATTCTACTGAGCAGAAGAAAGCACGTGCTGATTTCTACAAAAATATGTCTACAGCCATGTCGAGCTTCACTGAGGTTGGTAATGAAACTCAGGCCTTCAGAGAAGAAATGGTGAAGTTGAATCAAAATGTAAGTGCATTGAGCAAAATTTATGGCGGCATGCTAAGTGCCATCAGAGGTTAAATTTATCTCTTAATTCCAAAAAAATAAACACACATGGCAGGAGGTAAAGAGTCACCTAGACAACGGATGATCGGGATGATGTACCTGGTATTGACGGCCCTTTTGGCCCTCCAGGTAAGTAATCAGATTCTCCAGAAGTTTGTCCTTCTCAACGATGGGATGGAGCGAACTTCGAAAAATTTTGTTTTGAAGAATGAGTCTATGGTAGGTTCTGTTGAATACACCATTTCCCAGCAAGGCAACAACCCAAAAGATCTTCCGAAGGTAGCTGCATCAAAAAAGATACGGGCGGCGTCTAAGGAAGTATATGAATATGTTGAGGGTCTTAAGCAGGAACTCATCAAAACATCCAATGCCAAAAATGAAAAAGGTAACTATGTGAACTCGGCATTGAAGAACACAGAAATTACAGGAAATCTTTTTGCGAATCAGGGAAAAGGAGAAGAGTTAAAGAAAAAACTAAACGATTTTCCAAAGACTGTAGAAGGGATTTTGAAAGGAGTTGGTATCTCTACGCTAACCTTCAAGCCGATTGCGCTAGATGCAGATAAGATTGACTTATTTGCAAATGATATCGAAGCGAAAAGCAAGTCTTTTGTCACTTTAAACTTTGTTAAGTCTCCTGTAGGCGCTGCAATTGCTATTTTATCTCAGTTTCAAAACGAGGTATTGAATATTGAAAACGAGTCGCTCACTACCATAGCAAATTCAATCGGTTCCTTTTATTTTAAAGCAGACATTACTGAAGCTAAAATATCAGCTATTTCCAACGTGGTAGCTGCGGGTACTAAGTTTGAAGGAACAATGTTTATTGCATCTTCTTCCTCTACAGCATCTCCCACCATGACGCTGGATGGTAGATCAATCCCAGTTGATCCAAAAGGATTTGGTAAAATTGAATTTGTAGCTACTCCGGCAGCGTCCTATGACGATGCAGGCGTTGCTAAAAAGGTACTTAAAGGTCAGATTGTTACAAATGTTGGTGGAGAAGACAAGGTTTTGCCTATTGAATATGAATATTTCGTAGCACAGCCAGTTATCAAAATCACTTCTAAAGTTGTTCAGCAGCTCTACGCGGGTTGTGCGAATGACTTGAATATTGATGTTCCTGCACTAGGCAACTCTTACGCTCCTGAGTTTAGTGTTACCAATGGGGATAGAATCAAGGGAGAAAAAGCAGGTCAAGTAACGGTTGTACCAAATGGTAGTGGAAAAGTGACTATCGGTGTCAGCAGTGGTGGAAATAAGATCGGAGACGAAACATTTGATGTAAAGCCTGTTCCTATGCCAACTGTAGTTATTCAGACTTCTAACGGTGCTGACCTTGATTTAAGTCAGGGACATAACGTAAATACGCTGAATGGCGTTAAGGTTATCGCTAAAGCTGACCCTAACTTTGCAGAGACCATGAAGCGGGATTCTAATTTTAGTATTGGTGCTGGCAAAATTCAATTGGTACGTAATGATGTAGCTAGAGGTGATGCAGTTCCAATTAGCTCTGGATTTAAAGGGGTGTTAGGATCTGCTACAAAAGGCGATATTATTGTTGTCCAAATTGACCAAATCGTCCGAACTAATTTTAGAGGAGAAAAAATCAACATGAATTACAAAGGCGTAATAACAGTACGTGTTAAATAAGGTTCTTTCTACGAGTAAAATCTATAAGCTATGCGCTTAATTTCTAAATATGCCTTCTTCGCAGCCCTTTTCAGCCTTATTTTGTGGCAGGGTGCTATGGCTCAAGTAGCTACTTCTGTCAATCCCTCCACTACTGGCGTGAGGCAATATGCAATGGATACGGTGTATTCGGTCAAGAATATCCGTGAAGATGACAAAATGTATCAAATCTCTGTTTGGAGAAGAATTGATCTTCGGGAGAAATACAATTTGCCGCTTTATGGCTCAGGGGATACCAAAGAGAATGGATTGCTCAATAATATTTACAAAGCCGTAAAATCAAATGGATTAACTGCTTATCGTGATGAAAATTTTACAACTCCTTTATCCATAACAGAATTTGATTCAGCCTTTGCATACAACGATGTTAAGGATACCGTCTTCGTAAAAAATTATTATTACTTAGACTTTAAAGAGGATTATCTATTTGATCGGCAACATTCTCAGTTCAAGTTTGATATCAAGTATGTCCAGATTACTAGACCTGCAGAATTTAACCAAGGTGCATTTGAAGGAACAGTTGCCTATATCCGGTACAAAGATTTCATCAACTATTTTGCAAAACATGATGATGCTCGATGGTTGAACTTTACAAATATTTCCAAGAGTTTAACCTACAGTGAAGCCTTTGAGTCCCGATTGTTTAGGTCTGTTGTGACCCGCTATACCAATTCATTGGAAGCACTGGTTATCGATTTGGTGAATAAAAATACGCCAGACGATCGGCGAAAAATGCAAGCCTACTTGGATGCACTCGCTTTCGAATACAAACTCTTAGACTTTGAAAATTCAGTTTGGGAATGGTAAAAAATAAAGCCTCGAATTAGTTCGGGGCTTTGTTTTTTTCTAATGCTGCCAAAAGTGCTTTTGCCTTGGTAGTACCGATCACTGCAGCGATGTCCTCTTCCGAGGCCTGTAGGATTTTTTTTACCGACTTAAACTCCTTCAATAATTTCTGAGCAGTCAGTTCCCCAATTCCCTCAATCTCCGTTAGCTGGCTGTTGAGTGCTTTTTTGCTACGAACTTGTCTATGGAAGGTAATCGCAAAGCGGTGGGCCTCGTCTCGAATCCGCTGAAGTAGCATTAAACTTTCCGACTTTTTATCCAGGTGAATGGGGTATTGGTCTCCAGGAAAATATATTTCCTCTAGACGTTTGGCAATGCCGATGATGGGCATCTTTCCATAAATCCCGAGTTCCTGTAAGGCCTCCACAGCAGAGGACAGCTGGCCTTTGCCCCCATCGATCACCACGAGCTTAGGAAGTGGCAATGCTTCTTCGAGAAGCCGCTTGTAGCGGCGCCCGACAATCTCCTTCATGCTGGCAAAATCATTGGGGCCTTCGACCGTTTTTATGTGGAAGTGTCTATATTCTTTCACAGCAGCTTTTCCCTGCTTGAAGCAAACCATGCTTGCCACAGGATTCGTCCCTTGAATGTTTGAATTGTCAAAGCACTCGATGTGATCGGGGATCTCCTGAAGGCTTAGGTCTTGCTGCAGCTGTCGGATGACGCGATCTTTCTTGTCTTGATTGAGGCCCTGAAGGAGTGCCTTCTCTCTCTTGTAATAGAGGGCATTCTTGAGGGATAGGTCGATTAGTTTTTTCTTATCGCCAATTTTTGGAACGCTTAGGTTCAGCCCTTCGATGGGTTCTAGCTCTAGGTTGACTAGTATTTCCTCTGCATCAGATTGAAATTGATCCTGCAGTCGGATTAAGGCGGTCACTAGAAGTTCTTGCTCAGATTCATCCAAGCGTTTTTTGAGTTCCACATTCTTGGAGGTGATCATGGATCCATTCTTGACCCGCATGTAGTTGACATAGGCAGTTTTCTCATCGGCTACCAAGGTGCATACATCCAAATTGGCGATGCTTGGATTGGTGATGAGGGACCGGGCCTGGTACTTTTCAAGTAGTTCCAACTTATTTTTTATCTGATGGGCTTGTTCAAAGGCTAGCTTTTCAGCCAGCACCTCCATGCGTTGCTTGAAATGAGATTTGGCAGGTGCGAGGTTGCCCTTCAGAATGTGTTTGGCTTGGTCGAGATCTGCTAGGTAGTCTGCTTCGAGCTGTTTGCCAACACAGGGTCCTTGGCAATTGCCGATGTGGTACTCTAGGCAAACCTTATATTTCTGTTCTTGAATCTTGAGGTAAGAAAGATCCAAGTTGCATGTTCGAATAGTAAATAGCTCTCGTATGAGGTCGAGCACATTGTTCATTGCCTTTACACTCGCAAATGGGCCGAAGTAAGTTCCTCTTTTTGGAATGTACTTGCGCGTGGGAAACAGTCTGGGAAAGCTTTCCTTGGTAAGCACCAAATATGGGTAGGTCTTGTCATCCCGTAGGAGGATGTTGTATTTGGGCTGTGCTTTTTTGATTAGGTTGTTTTCAAGCAGGAGGGCATCTAATTCGGAGTTGACTAGGATGATCTCAATTTTGACGATTTCTTTGACCATTCGCCTGGTTTTGAGATTGATGCCGCTCGTGTTATTGAAGTAGCTGCTGACCCTTTTCTTTAGGCTTTTGGCTTTGCCAACATAGATCAATTCCTGCTCTGCATTGTAATACTTATACACCCCCGGTTGATCCGGTAACGAAAGGTGATCTTCGGGCAGAAAAGAGGAGGAAAGCATGGGATGAAATTAAAAAAAACAGCCCAACAAGTAGGCTGTTTTTAGGTGAGTTGATCCAAGTTTAGAAATCATTTTTCTTGGCATCGTAGTCAAAGCCAGCATTCTGCTGACTGTCAAACTCGTATTTATCACAATCAATTTCGATACTTAACGGTCGTTCCGGCCTTGGAAAAGCACCTTTGGTGTAACCTAAACTTTTATCATCGTATACTTTTGCCATGAACTTCGCCCAGATTGGACGAGCAGTTTTGGCGCCTTGTCCAGCTGACCAGCTTCGGAAGTGGATGGCTCGATCATCTCCACCTACCCAAATGCCGGATACGAGGTCTTTGCTGATTCCCATATACCATCCATCGGAACCATTTTGAGTGGTACCTGTTTTGCCTCCGAGTTCATTGCCTACGCGAATGGCGCTTGCTACACCTTGGCTCGTGCCTGACTCTTCTTCAAATCCCCCTCTGAGCATGTAGGTCATCAAGTAAGCATGCTCTTCACTCATGGCCGGCTTTTTCTTTGGGGTAAATTGATGGATTAAATTTCCATTCTTGTCTTCAATCCGATCGATGTAATAGGGGGTGATGTGTTCGCCTTTATTGACGAAAGTGCCAAAAGCGCCTACCATTTCGAATATGTTCACATCATTTACGCCAAGTGCTAAAGAAGGAACTTCTTCCAGGTCAGAGGTAATGCCCAAGCGTCTTGCTGTTTCAATGACTATCAAGGGGCTCAATTTTTTCATCATGTAGGCGGTCACCGAGTTGATGGACTGAGCCATGGCTTTTCGGATAGTCATCCGCTCGTAGGAGAATTTGCCATCTGAATTTGAAGGGCTCCAGGCGGGTTGACCAGGAATGTATACTTCCACGGGTTGATCGACTACAGCATAGCAAGGGCTGTATCCATTTTCTATTGCTGCCGCATAGACGAAGGGTTTGAATGTGGATCCAGGCTGCCTTTTTCCTTGCTTCACATGGTCAAATTTAAAGTACTTGTGATCAATGCCTCCCACCCAAGCTTTGATATGACCCGTGGCAGGGTCCATGGTCATCATGCCTGTTTGCAGGAATTTTTTGTAATACTTCATGGAATCCATCGTGCTCATTAGCGTATCCCGCTCCCCTTCCCAAGAGAAAATCCTCATTTTCTTCTTTTCGTTCAGCTTTAGCTCGATTGAGTCATTATTATCTCCATACCGTTTCTTCAACAGCCGGTATGCCTCCGTTCGTGTTACCGCAGTTTCAATAAAATTTGGAATGACCTTAAAACTTTCATCGATCCAAGGCTCTCTGTTTCCCATTTCTTTGAAAAATGCTTTTTGGAGTTCTTTCATGTGTTCTCCCATGGATTCTTCAGCATAGCGCTGCATGCGACTATCGAGCGTCACGTAAATCTTCAGTCCATCTCCAAATAGGTCATAAGCACTTCCATCCGACTTCAAATTTTCTTTCGACCACTTGGTTAGGTCTGCTTTTACGATCTCTCTGAAATAAGTTGCGAGTCCTTGATTTTGGTTTTGAACTTGGTAGTCCAGAACAATGGGCAACTGTGAAATGGAATCGTATTCGGTTTCGGTCAGGAAATCGTTCTTCACCATTTGGGAGAGCACGGTATTCCGTCTTCTAAGGGAATTTTCAGGGTTGAAAACAGGGCTGTAATAGGAGGGGGCTTTGAATAAGCCCACCAAAACAGCAGATTCTTGAATGGTTAAGTCCTTAGGCAGTTTATTAAAAAAGGTTTTTGCAGCAGTTTTGATTCCAAAAGCATTGGATCCGTAGGTAGAAGTATCCAAGTAGAGGGTAAGAATCTCGTTTTTGGTATAAGCACGCTCCAGCTGTGTGGCTACGATCCACTCTTTTGTTTTGACGATCAGCATCCGCAAGCCTGGAACTTTGCTTAAAAATCCAGAGCTAGCATCTGTTCTAGTTTTGAATAGGTTTTTCGCAGTTTGTTGGCTCAGCGTAGATCCTCCACCTGAATCCTGACCCAGCAAGATTGATTTTACAAAGACGCGAAGCATGGCTTGTAAGTCAATTCCAGAATGGTCTTCAAAGCGCTCGTCCTCAGTGGCAATCAATGCTTTTACCAAATTGGGAGTTAGTTCCTCATAGGTCACCGGGCTTCGATTCTCACGAGCAAAGGTGCCTAGAAGTACTCCGTCTGAGGAATATAGTCCAGAGGCTAATTCACTATCTGGGTTTTCTAAGGCCTTGAAATCAGGTAGGCTTCCAAAAAGTCCAAGAAAGTTGATGCTCACCATCCAAACAAAAAGCACAAAAAAGACCAAGCCTGCTAAAAAGGCTTTCCACAAGTAATTTATTGTTTTCGATGCCCAATTTTCTTGGGTAAATGGACCAGGTTTAAACATAACTTATCGGTAGGTAGCGGTAAAGAATTGGAGGTATTCTTCCAGGTCTTTGTTTTTATTTAAAACTTGGAAGTTTTCTATTGAAATAAAGAAGGACTTAGTTTTTACTTCATCCCTCAGTCCACTCGAAGTGAATTTTTCCTGAAAGGTTTTCAAATAGCTCATGGCCTTCTCTGCATCAGAGAAAGGGCTGATGATGTAAATGGAAAGGTCTGCACTCAAATTCATATTTCCTGTTCGCAACCTAGCATTTCCGAAGGACTGGGTATGGAATGTCTCTAGGTCTCCAAGCAAATTCTTGGCCGTTTCTACATCTGCTGGTGTCAAGGCCATTACAAATATATGGGTTTGGTCATCAGTTGCCTTGTAAGGGCTTTCCTTTACTAGTGATTCTGAAACTTTTTCTTTGGGTTCTTCACTTACTGCTGCCTGACTTTCTTGTACTGCTGCTGCAGAACTTGTTTTGGAGGCAAGTTCTTCGGAGCTCAGGAGTGGCTGAAGCATGGCCTTGGCCAAGGTGATCAACTCTTGCTCCTTTGCATTTTGGATAAACTCTTCAAGTTTGGATTTGAATTGTTCCTTACTTTCTTGCTTGCCCGTGACCATGGCATTGAGCAGTAGGAGTTTTTCCGTGTTTCGGGTCAAGGGATATTTTTCCAGCGTGGTAAAGATCAGCTCTCTCGATTGGGAATAATTTCCAGAATAGTAGGCATCGTAGGCCAGTTCATACCCTTTGGCAGATTCCAAAGACCCCATATTTCCCGCTCCAGCCTCCGGATTGTTTACCGAGAAGGTGTAAGGGGATTCGGGAAATTCAATATTCAGAAGTTGGACATAGGTGTCCGTACTGCCCTTCAACTCTTTTTGTCCCAAAAAGAGCAGGTAGTAGGCTTCTGGTTTTTTTACGCTCTTGGGGTACGTTTCAATAAGCTTTGAGAGGTATTCCCCACTTCGTTTGGGTTCCTTTAGTTGAAAAAACAGCACCTTACCCAATTCAAAGTACGATTCCTCCAATTCATTATTTGCCAGGTCCAGTTGCTCAGGGCTCTTAGGGATTGAAGCAAGCAAGGATTCTAGGGAGGGGAGGCCTGTGGAATCTTGACCAGCATCTGTCTCTGACAAGGTTTCGTCAGATGAGAGCGGTGAAGCAGCTTCCGTATTGGTTTGGAAAAGGGCAGCTTTTCGTCTCCAATTATCTTCTAGGGGGCGATTGCCCCAGGTACGCACGAAATCAATAGCTCCTTGTTGTAATGCGGTACCATTCCCAAAGTAGAAGGTAGATTCGTTTCCTGTATCTCCAAAGGCCAATAGATTGTCGAAAATTGAGGAGGACTTAGTTGGCTTATCCTCTTTTTTCAAATCTGCTAAGCGCTGTTTTTCACTGGCAATAAATTCTTGGGCTCGTTGGGCTTGCTCCTCGGCAGGCATGGATGCCAGCTGGATCAAGCTGTCATTTTTTTCAATCCGCTCGAAATGGAAGACATAGGTGTCCAAACTCGTCTTTTTTTCCTTGAGCTGTATGGCCACAGGATCTTCGGCTTGGATGAACTTCAGTGCACTGTCTAGGTAGTATTTGGTGGATCGGTAGTCTTTAAATTGATCGAGCTTGATCTCTGCTAGCTTTTGGTAGATGTATCCCTTCACTCGGGGAATAGAACCGGCTTCTTTTGCCGCTTGATGCAACAGTTCAAGGGTTAAGGGAATGTTGTTTTGTTTTTCTTCAAACAAGGCTCTTTCGAAGATTACGACATCTTTGAGGTCTTTGTTTTTTGGGTCCTTGTATAGGTCTTCGTAATAGTTCCGAACCTTTTTGAGGTCTTTGGTGGCATTCAGTTCGGCCACTTGCTGTGCAAAAAGGGTGGCGAAAAAGGAGCGTTCGTAGGCTGGATTTCCTTCCAAGGATTTCTGGAAAAAATCAAATGCAAGTGCATCCAAGCCTTCGCGCTGGTACCGTTGCCCCAGGATAAAGTAGAGTCTGGAACGCTCTTTTTTATCTGAAGTATAGTTTAAAGCTCGGTCTAAGGCGCCGATTACTCCATTCGGATCTCCCCTTTTTTCATAATAATAGGCGAGGGTTTTGTACAAGTCGAATGTATTGTCGCTGTTGATTTCAGTTTCTTTGGACAGGTAATCGATGGTAAAGTTGGCTTCCTCTATTGCATTTTGGTCGATGTAGAGGTGAAGTAAGCTGATTAGCGCTTTGTGTCGCAGGTCTTTGTCTTTGCTTTGGCTGTTGACATAGCGGAAGGTGTTTTTGGCATCATCGACACGTGCTTGGAGGTAGTCAATCTTTCCAATTAAGTAGTAGCTGTCGTCCACCCACTTGGATATCCGGTGCCAGTCGATGGCCTTGGAGGAGAGCTCCCTAGCAGAATCTAGGGCGACTTTGTTTTTTTGGATGGTAGCGGAATCAATGGGAATAAATACGGGGAGGATTTGGGTGTAGTCCTCCTTGTAATTTTCGATTACCTCAACTTCTGCAGCTTTGATTTTGGTATCTGCCAGAAAATAGGCGTTGTAGTGGGAGGTAAGGTTGTGGAAAGCACGGTTGGTAAAGGTGTCCCGTTGGGAAGAGCAGGCTCCCAAGAATACTAACACCAATCCAAAAGTATACCGTACTTGTTTGCGCATGTTGAGCTGCTACGAATCAAAGGACCAAATTAGGGCTTTTACCGCAATACAGAACGAAGGGGTAAAGGTATTATTCTGAAGAGCCGATGAATTCTTGCAGATGGAATCCATTAACTTTGAAAAATGACGTCAAATCAGTCCAATCCCAATTCGAAGAAACCACAGGGACCCACTTGGGTCAACTATATGGGCTTGTCCTTCCAGCTCTTTGCGATCATTGGGGGAGGCACTGCACTTGGCTGGTGGATACAGCAGCAGTCGGGTATGAAATTTCCTGTTTGGCTTCTGCTTTGTTCCTTCACTGCTGTCGCAATCGCATTTTATTCCTTGTGGAAGTCGATGCAACAAGACAAGTAGGCAATTCGTCAAAAACCACGTAATTTTGAGTCTTAAATTTGTAGGCAAGTATGAAATTTTCGGCTTCGATTCATTTTAGTTATGGGATCATTACGATGGTAGTGGCAGGGTTGATTCTCCTGTTTAACTTTTTTCTGCCTCAAATCATTCATGAAAGCATCTGGAGCATCTTTGGATTTGTGGCAGGACTTGCGTACCTCCTGAGTATCGTTACCCGATGGCTTTACCTGAAATCTCCAGAAAATTTGCTCTCTTTGAAATTACTCGGAATGATCATCAGAATCTTGAGTTCTTTGGGCTTTATTGGCATCCTTGTAGTGCTTGGTTTGGAGAATATTATTTTGTTTATCGCCAATTTCTTTATCATTTTTTTGTTCTACATGATTTTTGATATCTACATCTTTATTTCTAACTTGCGCCCGATTTCGAAGTAGACTTCCAAAAAACGAGTTAATGAGGCGCAAATTTCTGGTACTAAGTCTTTTATTTTCAGTGGTTTTACTGAGTTTCTCTGCAGGTGCTTTTGCTGCTGCTTCGGAAACTGAAGAAGGCAAAGAAGACCCGACTGGGTTCATCATGCACCACATCAAGGATTCCCACGAGTGGCATTTTGTTACGATAGGCCATACCCACGTTACTTTGGCACTACCCGTGATTACCTATTCGTCTGATAGAGGACTTGAATTTTACAAATCCAGCGATTTTCAAAATCACGAGACACACAAATTTGGTAAGGAATATGCCCATAACGGAATCTTCATCGATGACCACGATCATTTGGGAAGAGTAGACGGGGGATCCATCCTTGATTTTTCGATTACCAAGAACGTAGTGATGCTACTGATAGTGATTGCTTTTGTGCTTTACATTACGCTTTCTGCTGCTAAACATTACAAGAAAAATGGTGCTGTTGCTCCTAAAGGTGCCGCCTCATTTGTAGAGCCTATTGTCATTTTTGTTCGCGATGAAATCGCTCACAAATCTATAGGACCTAAGTACAAGAAATTCGTTCCCTACCTATTGACTTTGTTTTTCTTCATTTGGACAGGAAATATTTTGGGACTTCTCCCAGGTGCAGCTAACCTCACCGGGAACATTGCAGTGACCTTTACTCTTGCGATGATCACTTTTGTGATTGTCAATGTCAACGGAAACAAGGACTATTGGAAGCACGTATTTGCCACTCCAGGCGTACCTGCAATGCTATTGCCGATCATGGTTCTAGTTGAATTTATCGGTCTATTCACCAAGCCTTTTGCCTTGATGGTCCGACTATTTGTGGCGATCACAGCGGGTCACATTGTAATCCTTTCCTTTATCGCCTTGGTATTCATCTTCGAATCTTATTCGATTGGTGTGCTGTCTACAATCATGGTTACCTTTATCAATGTGATTGAATTACTTGTAGCCACGATTCAAGCCTATGTATTTACCCTCTTTTCTGCGATGTACATTGGTAGTGCAGTAGCAGAACACGAGCACGACGATCATCATTAATTTGTAATTTCTTTCTTCAATTTATAAAACCAATGTTTATGTTAACTTCTATCTTATTGACTGCTGGATTTGCACTTATGGGTGCTGGTATCGGTGCTGGACTTGTTGCGATTGGCGCAGGTCTTGGTGTGGGTCGTATTGGTGGCCAGGCTATGGAGGCTATTGCTCGTCAGCCTGAGGCTGCTGGCAAGATCCAAACTGCCATGCTTATCATTGCAGCTTTGATTGAGGTGGTTGCCCTGTTTGCAGTAGTAATTTGTTTGCTTATTGCATTGAACGCAGGTGGCATCGCCTTCTTCTAAGACAAAATGAATTGGGATTGGCGCTAGGCCAATCCCTTTCTTTTGAACAAAAACGAAATTAATCCTTCCTACTATGGATCTAATCATACCTAGTGCCGGCCTGATTTTCTGGCAACTCATTGGCTTTTTAGCCCTTTTGTTTATTCTAATCAAATTTGCTTGGAAACCTATTTTGGCCTCTTTGGCTGAACGTGAGGCAAGCATTGATGGCGCATTGAAGTCTGCTGAGCAAGCTAGAAACGAGATGTCCAACTTGAAGGCAGAAAATGAAAAACTACTTCAGGAGGCTAGATTGGAGCGGGATGTTATTTTGAGCAAAGCACATGAAGCTTCACTTAAAATGATTGAAGATGCTAAAAATGAGTCATCCAAGCAGGGTGCTTTGTTGATTGAAGCTGCCAAGGCGGTGATTGAAACAGAGAAGAAAGCGGCGTTGACAGAAGTAAAAAATCAGGTTGCATTATTGACCTTGGAAGTAACTGAAAAGTTGCTCCGCAAGAAATTAGGGGACGACAAAGCTCAGGTAGAGCTTGTAGACCAGTTTATTAAAGACCTTAAGCTTAACTAATTCGGCATGTCTAACCAGCGAGTTGCCTCCCGGTACGCCAAATCAATATTGGATTTGTCCATTGAAAAAGGACAGCTGGAAGGGGTTTTTGAAGATTTCAAGTCTTTGGCAGCAATGGGCAAAAGCACTCGTGAACTAGGCCTTGCACTTTCAAACCCAGTATTGGGCTCGGATAAAAAATTAAATGTACTAAAAGCACTTTTTGCCAAAGGAGCTAACCCCTTGACGCTTTCTTTTTTTCAAATTATTTCTAGAAAAAATAGAGAAAACATCCTCTTGGATGTGGCCAAAGAGTTTGTGGTACAGTACAACTTGTACCGTTCCATTCAGGTGGCAGAAGTGACCTCTACGACTGCACTTACAGAAGGGCAGCGCAACCAGTTGGTGGCTTTGGTGAAGCAGATCAGCGGGTTGAATGAAGTACAACTTGTAGAAAAGATTAACCCCTCACTGATTGGAGGATTTGTGCTCAAGGTCAATGACCGACAGCTTGATGAATCCATCAGCAGCAAACTCAATGCGCTACGCATCCAGTTTGCTCAGAATCATTACGAAAAACAGTTTTAACAAAATACTCAACCGTATCCAATCATGGCAGAAGTAAGACCTGATGAAGTTTCAGCAATTTTGAGAGAACAACTCTCTGGTGCCAGAACCGAAGCCGAACTAGAAGAAGTGGGAACAGTCCTCCAAGTAGGGGATGGTGTAGCCCGTATCTATGGACTTTCTAAGGCGCAGGCCGGTGAATTGTTGGAGTTTGAAAATGGCCTGAAGGCCATGGTGCTCAACCTCGAAGAGGATAATGTGGGTGCTGTACTTTTTGGAGACTCCAAAGGAGTAAAAGAAGGAGATACCGTCAAGCGAACTAAAAAGATTGCTTCCATCATGGCCGGTGAAGGCATGCTGGGCCGAGTGGTCAACACGCTAGGTAATCCTATCGATGGCAAGGGGCCAATCACTGGCAACTTGTATGAAATGCCTTTGGAGCGTAAAGCACCAGGTGTTATCTACCGTCAGCCGGTAACAGAGCCGCTTCAAACTGGTATCAAATCCATTGATGCGATGATTCCAATTGGACGTGGACAGCGTGAATTGGTGATTGGTGACCGTCAAACAGGTAAAACTGCTGTTGTAATTGACGCCATCCTGAACCAACGTGAATTCTACGATAAAGGTGAGCCCGTATTCTGTATCTATGTAGCAATCGGACAAAAAGCTTCTACTGTAGCGGGTGTAGTTGCTGCCCTTGAAAAAGGTGGAGCGCTTCCATACACAGTGGTAGTTGCAGCTCCTGCTTCTGAGCCAGCTCCGATGCAGTTCTTTGCTCCATTTACGGGTGCTGCTATCGGTGAATTCTTTAGAGATACCGGTCGCCCTGCACTTGTAGTTTATGATGATCTTTCGAAGCAAGCGGTAGCTTACCGTGAAGTTTCCCTACTCTTGAGAAGACCTCCAGGACGTGAAGCCTATCCGGGTGACGTATTCTACTTGCACTCCAGACTTTTGGAAAGAGCTGCAAAAATCAACCAGTCTGATGCCATTGCGCAGCAGATGAATGACCTTCCTGATTCCATCCGTCCTTTGGTAAAAGGTGGAGGATCTTTGACCGCATTGCCGATCATCGAAACTCAGGCAAGTGACGTGTCTGCTTATATCCCAACCAACGTAATTTCGATTACGGATGGTCAGATCTTCTTGGAAACCAACTTGTTTAACTCTGGTATTCGTCCAGCGATCAACGTAGGTATCTCGGTATCACGTGTAGGAGGTAATGCTCAAATCAAGTCCATGAAGAAAGTGGCAGGTACCTTGAAATTGGACCAAGCACAATTCCGTGAATTGGAAGCTTTCTCCAAGTTTGGTTCTGACCTCGATGCTTCAACCAAAAGAACGATCGAGCGTGGACGTCGTAACCAGGAGATATTGAAGCAAGCACAGTATGCGCCTGTTTCAGTAGCAAATCAAGTTGCCATCATCTATGCATCTACCAAAGGCCTGATGGATTTGGTTCCTGTTGAAAAAGCAAGAGCTTTTGAAAAGGAGTTCTACCTCTTGTTGGAGTCCTCTTATCCTGAAGCAATTCAATTGATCCTAAAAGGTGATATCGATGGTGCAGGTAAAATCCTTGCTACTGCAGCTGCAGAACTAGCACCTAAATACGCGAAGTAAATTCTATTAATTCCCTGCCGGCTTGCTGGCAGGGCTTGTTATACGCACAAAGCAATCTCTGATGGCTAACCTCAAGGAAGTAAAGCAGCGAATAAATTCGGTCATGTCGACGCAGCAGATCACGAAAGCCATGAAAATGGTTTCCGCTGCTAAGTTGAGAAGAGCGCAAGAAAAGATCGTTCAGATGCGTCCTTATTCTCAAAAGTTGACTGCAATTCTCAACAATGTATCCTCCGCCTCTGAAGGGGATGAAGACATTGTTTTTGCAGTGAAGCGTGAGACGAAGAAGGTACTTTTGGTTCCTGTAACTTCAGACAAAGGACTTTGCGGCGCATTCAACACCAATATCATCAAGGCGACCAACACCGCCATCAGCCAACAATTTTCTGGTGCTGAAATCAGCATCCTACCCATTGGAAAGAAGTCCTACGAATACTATAAAAAATCGGAGTACCACTTGGTAGATGCCTATTTTGGGATATTCCAACAGCTAAGTTTTGAGGCTGTTAAAGAAGCAGCTACGTTTGCCATGAATGGATTTTTGGCAGGTGACTACGATCAAGTATTTCTAGTTTTCAACGAATTCAAGAACGTGGCAACACAGGAGATTCGTGTAGAGCAGTTTTTACCCATGGCCTCTTCAGCGTCAGATCAGGTAAATACCGCTGAAACAGACTATTTGCTTGAGCCTTCACGTACCTACATCATTGAGGAATTGGTTCCTATTTCTTTGAGAATACAATTTTACAAAGCTGTTCTAGAATCCAATGCCTCAGAGCATGGCGCACGAATGACAGCTATGGACAAGGCAACTGAAAATGCTGGTGAACTCCTAAAAGAATTGAAGTTGATGTACAACCGTACACGTCAGGCAGCCATCACCAACGAAATTCTCGAGATTGTGGCGGGTGCCAATGCACTTGCTGGAAAGTAAACCTTACAAGCAACAAAAAAACCACAGCTTTAAGAAAGGCTGTGGTTTTTTGTTTTAAGGGATTGGCAGCTTACATCCGTATCCTTCTGCTGATCACTCGGGCCATAATGCCTAGTCCTTCCGCATTGGGGTGCACACCATCCGGCAATAGCTCGGACCGATCCATAAAGGGGGTGTATAGGTCGATGACTTCAGCGCCGGACTTTTGGATAATCTCAAACAGCATCAGGCGCTGCTCGTTGTTCATCACGTCTGGGGTAATGCCAAAATTAACTCGAGTGACAGGCACCGGAAGGATCACGTATACTTTGCCATCCTTGGGCATGTGGTCCCGAAATTCGGCAATCAAATCCAAGTAGTCTTGAACAAACTCTCCCTTATGCGCCCAGTTTTGAGGTTTGGAATCGTTGGTTCCCAACTTGATGACTACGACGTCTGGACGAAAATCTTTTACTTGTTGGAACTGGGGCTCGTTCCAATACGGAAAATCTCCTTTCTTCAAAAGTGTGCGGCCACTCACTCCAAAATTCTTTACCTCATAGGCACTTCCTAGGATTTGACCTACTTGCAGGGGAAAAGATCCAGGGTTGTCCCTGCCAGGGCCTTGGGTGATGCTGTTGCCTACAAAGGCTATTTTGATGGGTTCTTGCGCAAGGCTAAGTAGGGGAAGTAGCAGCAGTGCAAGGAGTGAAAAGTAGGTTTTCATGGGTTTGGGTTTTTGATGAGTAGCATTGTGTACCCTATCGGGTTGCTTAAATGTAAAAAATCTTCCCTAAAAATCCAGTATTCCTTGGGCACTCTCCCTCCTTGGCTTTAAATTTAGGCGATGCCTAAACTGATACGACTCCAACAACTTTTTTCTTGGCTCTCCTTAGATGTTGTCTTTGGTGCGATGGCAAGCATGTATTTTTTCCAAGAACTTTTTCATGTGCAGTTGGAATGGCCCATTTTTATCCTCCTGGGGCTAGCGGTGTGGACCATTTATAGCCTGGACCATCTGCTGGATGCAAGGCAAAGTAAGGGGAGTAGTTCCTCCCGAAGAGTCTTTTACAGACAAAACAAGCTTGTCCTCTCAGTAGGTATTCTTGTAGCCGTAGTGGCTGGCCTTACCGGAGCCTTTTACTGGTTGGGATGGGGTAAAGAGTTGCAGCTGACTTTGGTGCTCGTACTCGCGATGGGTGGCTGTCGCTGGGCAATTCAAAAATTAGGCCCCCTGGTTCTGAAGGAGGTTTCGATAGCATTATTCTACGTGGTTGGAGTTTTATGGCTCCCAATACTCCGTTCTGAGGCGCAGGATTTGTCCTGGCAGGCACTGGCATTTGCAATTGTATTTTTTTTATTGGCCTTGCTTAATCTTTGGATGCTCTCTTTTTTGGATCGAGAAGAAGACCGACAGGATGGATTTAATTCTATTGCAATGCTTCTCCCTGCAATCCAAATGATTCAGTGGATTCGAAAACTTGCCTTTGTAGGGATTTTTGGCACGATGGCCTCCTTTATTTTATTGCCCTCCTTTTACCGTCCATTTTCTTGCATTCTTCTGCTGATGTTCTTGGTCCATTACCTGACCTTTTTTCAATCCCAACTTCCGGCAACGCAAAAAAGGCAACGGATGGAACTCGCCTTTTGGCTTCCTTGGCTGCTTCTTTGGATTTAGAAGTCTTATTTAATGACTTGATGGGGGTCAAATCGAACAAATAGCGCAAGCCAAATGGATCGGCTCAAGCGGAAGCTGAAGGGTAAGCTAAGCAGCACGATAACGACAAGTAATCCAAGTAGTAAGAGCAAGGAATAGTTGGGATATACAAGCGTAAGCGTGATCCAAGAAGCAATAAAAAGAAGCGTATTGATGCCATAGCTGACAAACATCGCTCCGAAATAGAATCCTGGTTCGGGTTCAAAGGACTGATTGCAATGCGGGCAAGTCGCATACATGCTAAATAAACTTCCAGGCTTTGAAATTTTCCCTGGCTTAAAAAGCTGTCCCTTTCTGCATTTTGGACAGCAGAGGTTAAGTATGCTAGAAAGTACGCTTCGTTGGGACAATGTAGTGTGGGTTTAATTTTCTGCTTTTTGAATCACTCCTTTAATGAGACGATCGAAGTACTGCCCATTTCCTGGACCAAACCAATTCATCTCACGTACTTCGTGAAATTTGGCATCGTACAACTCATCTGGAGTGATGTAACCAACATAGCTCCCATTGAAAACGGTGACCACCAGATGCAGTCCTTTTTCTTCCGCAAGGGCATCCCAGGCCTCATAAAAAACTCCTGAAAGTTCGCCGCTACTCGAAATAAACAAGATGTTCCCCACTTGGCTGATGTCTAAATAGGCAGGCATCTCTCCAAGTAGGGTTCGAAAGAGCCAGGGCCGTAGTCGCAAGTCGTTGGAAACACGAAGTTGGGGTTCCCCCAAGTCGATCTGTAACTGAGAAGTTCGAAGCAAAGCAGCTCCTTGCAAGGCCACTGCACTGGTATCCGCGCTGAGCCTAGTATCAATGGCGAGGGCATAGGCATTGACCTTCTCTGGGGTATTTCCTTGCGTAAGTGGACGGTGGCTTCCCACGGTGCCTGCAGCAAATAGTGCGAAATCCACCTCATCCTCTTCCAAGCGCTCGGTAAGAAAGGCAGGGTAATCTCCAGATAGCCCCATAAACTTGGAGCTCAAGGCAGTGGCATGTGCCGAGTAGGTGATAAAAGAGGCTTTTTGTCCGTCCTTTCGCTGTAGCAGCACCTGACGCACGAAGGGATCCGTAGGGCCTCCTTTGACGAAGCGATTGGAGACAAGGTCGGAAACGCTTGTTTTTTTGTAGGCTATGGTGACTGTGTCTTGGCTGGCGATGGAAGTTTGCAAGGCACGAACGGACCCTGCTACCAGTTGCTCGACCACCTGCTCATCGTAGCCTCCAAAGGCAAGCGAACCCACCATTCCTGGCATGTATCCTCCCATCCCCGAATGGGTATGTGTAGCGGTGAAAATCAGTTGATCTAGAGAGATGCCTGCTTCTTGAACCCCAGCACGGACCTGCTCGGCTAGCTGCGGGTGAACTATCAATAATTCGTAGTTGAGCCAGGCAATGCTGGATTTGCCGTTGCTGAGCGTCAAGGCTTTGACATGGCTGGAGTCTTGGACAAAGGTATAGGGTCCTCGAGGGGAGTAGCCTACCAGTTCTGCAGGTTGGGATGGGGTGATATTCACTGTAGCCCAGCCTCCTAGCCAGTGGGATGAGGTACTGCTGTTCCAGGTGCTGCTATCTAGGTCTGCAAAAGTGCTTTGGTAGGAAGAGCGATCCTGAACGGGACTTCGGTCCACTGTAGTCAGCGTGGCTATGCCCAATAGGAGAAGGATTCCTAGTACCCAAACAAATACACGAAAAATCCGAAGCATAGCAGGATGTAAAAATTGATTTGAAGCACAATTGTGCTTCTTTGGGTCTAGTACTCGAAGGTACCGTAGGTGCCTTGAAGCGTCACTTTTTTGCCGGTATGGGGCTCTACACGTCCAATGATTTGTGCTTCCACTCCATAGGATTCGGCGATATCGATGATTTCTTCAGCATAGCGCTCATCTAGGTACACTTCCATTCTGTGCCCCATGTTGAATACCTTGTACATTTCCTTCCAATCCGTTCCGCTTTCCTCTTGAATGATGCGAAACAAAGGAGGAGTATCAAATAAATTGTCCTTGATGACGTGAAGGTCATCGATAAAATGGAGCACCTTAGTTTGAGCACCACCCGAGCAGTGAACCAACCCATGGATATGGGGACGCTTGTAATTCAAGATGTCTACGAGAATAGGGGCATAGGTGCGGGTCGGGGAAAGTACCAGCTTGCCCATGTTTAAGGGGGTGCCAGGGGCAGGATCGGTCAATTGATAGGATCCAGAGTAAACGAGTGCATCGGGTACTGCCGGATCAAAACTTTCGGGATAGCGCGTTTTCAAGACCTTATTAAACACATCGTGACGTGCAGAGGTCAGTCCATTGCTTCCCATTCCGCCATTGTATTCTTTTTCGTATTTCGCTTGACCAAAAGAAGAGAGGCCCACGATCACGTTTCCTGCTTGAATGCGGTCGTTGGAGATGATGTCTTCCCTGCGCATTCGGCAGGTAACTGTACTATCCACGATCACCGTGCGTACCAAGTCTCCTACATCTGCCGTTTCGCCACCTGTAAGTACGATGTTGACTCCATTGTCTCGTAGCATTTGAAGTACTTCTTCGGTTCCTTGAATGATCGCAGAGATCACTTCTCCAGGCACCAAATTTTTGTTTCTTCCGATGGTGGAGGAAACAAGGATATTGGTCGTCGCTCCTACACAGAGGAGGTCATCCGTATTCATGATGATCGCATCCTGCGCGATTCCCTTCCAGACGCTCAGGTCGCCTGTTTCCTTCCAGTAGAGGTAGGCAAGCGAGGACTTAGTTCCTGCGCCGTCCGCATGCATGATGTTGCAATACTCGGGGTCATTGCCCAAGGTGTCTTCTACAATTTTGCAGAAAGCCTTAGGATATAAGCCTCTGTCCAACTTAGAGATGGCCTGGTGTACGTCTTCTTTGGATGCGGAAACCCCGCGCTGCAGGTAGCGCTCGTTCATGGCGAGGGAATGATTTGGTTGCTCAAAGGTAACCAATTGCAAAATTGAAAGATTGAAAAACTTAAAATTTATGGCTATTCCTGAAGGGGTTTCAGCACTTCAATTCGAGCCTTAAGTTGGAGGATCGGAATGCAAAAAGATGAAAATGACAAAAGCCAAGTTTCCCTGGCTTTTGTCATTTTAGAATTTTAGAAATTTATTTTTTCCCTACCAAAATCAGGTCTTCTTGAGGCGTGATCAGGTAAGTGGCGCCGCTTTCATTGACCACGGCCATTTCTTCCACAGAGATGGTTTTTTCGGTTCCATCTGCCTGCTTCCAACAGTGAAACCCATCGAAGGCAAAAGTCATCCCTTTCTTCAAGAGTTTCTGTGCTGCAGGTCGTGGTGTAGGAATGCGTGCACCGCCTAGATTTGGTCCCACATCGTGCGCTACATAGCCCACGGGGTGACCTGTACTCCAAGGCACATAGAGGGATCCATTGGCATCCATCAGGTCTCGCTGAGCACGGTCGACATCTTCGCCCTTTACGCCAGGCTTCATGGCAGCAAGCGCAATTCGGCTACCTGCCTTGCCATTTTCCCAATAGGTCTGGATATCCTTAGGCGCGCTAGTTTCACCTTCTTTCAATACATAGGCAAAACGCTGGATATCACTTACCCAGATGCCGTATAGTTTCACTCCAAAGTCGGTTTGAATGACATCTCCTGGCTGAATCACCTTGTCGGTAGCATGGGAGTGTCCTCGGTCAGGACCTGAGTTGACATTGGGGTTTTGATCGGGGTGCCAGGCATCTGTGACACCATATTCCGCCATTTTGGCTTTCAAAAACTTGGCTACGTCTGCATCAGTAGTTTTGCCAGGGATAATCATGGCGTAGGCTTCTTCTTGAAAATCAGAGGCAAGCTGTGCCGCTTTTTTAAGGATTTCTACTTCCTCAGGGAGCTTGATGGAGAGCCATTCGTAGACCAAGTCCTCAGAGGAAACGAGCTTGCTCTTGTCAGTACCCATCAAGGCAATTAATTCTTCGTGTTGGCTATGGGTGAGGCCATCAGCCATTTCGTTGCTTGCAGAGGAGTTGATTGCTACCGTCGGGAATCCTTTTTCTTTGATAAAGGAGACCGCCTTGGCCACTGCTGATTCTCCTCTTGGGATTCGCTCTACCTTTTCATGGATAGCGAGGTCTTCCAAGGCTTTTGCTTCTCCTTCCGGTGAAAAAGCCAGGGAATGAAAGCCTGTTTCATCTGCATAAAAAAGGAATGCTGCGGTGCCACTTGCATTTTCACCGCCCACATGTGTTGCGATGGGGTCGTTGTAGTTTTCGCGGCAGATGACTAGCCAGCTTGCAACCTTGGCATTTTTTAAGGCTTCAGGGAGCAATTGATTGATTCTTTTTTTACGGATTTCAGGCCAAGGGTTTTCGCCCCAATGGTTGAGGGGATCTATTTTTTTGGTTTCGGATTCGGGGTTGGTTGGAGAGGAACATGCCCATCCAAGGAGAACTAGTGCGATTACTAGAAAAGTATGTTTCATAGGGGTATCCAATTTGTTTGGTAAATTAATTAGATTTTTGTGTAGTTAAGCCTTAGTTTTTTCTTCTTTGCTCTTTCTTTAAGAAAATTGGGAGCATAAAAATCTTTTATTTTGAACAAAACTATAGTTGAAGCGTGTTATCAGCAGGTTAGTAAAGCTTCGATCCAGTAAATGAAAATAGGAATTGTTTGTTACCCTACCTTCGGAGGTAGTGGAGTGGTAGCCACTGAATTGGGCAAAGGACTTGCGAAAGTGGGCCATGAAGTGCATTTTATTACCTACAAGCAGCCCATGAGGCTGGATTTTTTTAGCGAAAACCTATTCTACCACGAGGTAGACATCAAGAGTTATCCCTTGTTTGAGTTTGCTCCCTATGAGCTAGCCCTTGCCAGTAAAATGGTGAGTGTGGTCAAGTACGAAAAGTTGGACTTGCTGCATGTGCATTATGCCATTCCGCATGCTTCGTCTGCTTACATGGCCAAGCAAATACTCAAAACCCATGGTATTTCGATTCCAGTGGTGACGACCCTTCACGGGACAGACATCACCTTGGTGGGAAAGGATCCGAGTTACGAGCCAGTAGTCACTTTTTCAATCAACCAATCCGATGGGGTAACGGCTGTTTCGGAAGACTTGAGAAAAGAAACTTACGACTACTTCGACATCAAGCGAGACATTGAGGTGATTCCGAATTTTATCGATTTGGAGCGCTTCAAGAAGCAGCGAAAGGAGCACTTTAAACTAGCCATTTGTCCCAATGGGGAAATGCTTTTGGTACATACCTCGAATTTTCGGAAGGTAAAGCGGGTAGATGATGTGATTCATGTGTTTTACAATGTGCGTAAGGAGATTCCTGCCAAATTGCTTTTGGTGGGAGATGGACCTGAACGGGATAAAATGGAGCGACTCAGTCGTAAGCTAGGTACCTGTGAGGACATCCGTTTCTTGGGTAAATTGGAGGCGGTCGAGGAGGTTTTGTCTGTGGCGGATCTATTTTTGATGCCTTCTGAGAAAGAAAGCTTTGGACTAGCGGCTTTGGAGGCGATGGCCTGTGAGGTGCCAGTGTTATCCTCCAATGCTGGGGGAATTCCCGAATTGAATTTGGATGGAATTACCGGCTTTGCCTGCGAGGTAGGTGATGTGGAGGACATGACTAAAAAAGCTTTATTTATTTTGGATGCCGCCAATTTGCCAGGATTTAAGGAGCGGGCATTGGCTCGAGCCAAGGAATTTGACATTGACCAGATCCTTCCGATGTATGAGGAGTACTACCGAAAAACCATTGCATTGACTCAAGAGGAAGAAAAAAAGATGAGTTAAGTCAGGAAAGAAAAAAAAAATCAAAAAACGGAAACCCTTATTTTTGTAGGATAGTTAATACCTCCAGTACAACACCATTTTTAAGAACTACCTAAACCACTAGTTACCATGAAAAAGATTGGAAGATTAGATCGACCTGATAATTTTGGTTCGGCTACCCTATTTTCTAATCCTGTGCTTGAGCGAATTTCAAGAACGCACATTTCCATCCCCATTTCCTTATTTTTGGTCATTTCCTCCGTTTCCTTTTATTACGGGGTAGCAAGTACTACAATTCCTTTAGGGTTGGGCCTTGCCTTTTTCGCTTTGGGCATTTTGGCATTTACGTTTGTGGAGTACATGATGCACAAGCATTTTTTCCACATGGAGCCAGATACACCAATTAAGGATAAGTTGCAATACAACGTCCACGGGGTACACCACGATTACCCCAAGGACAAGGACCGCTTGGCCATGCCTCCTTTTGTGAGTGCAGCCTATGCAGCGATTCTTTACTTGTTGTTTACGCTATTGATGGGTGATTTTGGGCTCTATTTTTTACCTGGATTTCTGCTGGGCTATGCAGGGTATTTGGGAGTTCATTACATCGTGCACGTTTACAACCCGCCTAAGAATTTTCTCAAGGTCTTGTGGGTCAACCATGCCATTCATCATTACAAAGACCCAGATGCTGCTTTTGGGGTAAGTTCACCGCTTTGGGATTACCTTTTGGGAACCCTCCCCAAAAAAGAATAAACAAACCTCCGAAAAGGAGGTTTTTTCTTTGGT
>CAMDLI010000001.1 GCA_945901615.1 Spirosoma fluviale | reverse complement strand
ATCGTTTCAATCATGACTTTGATAATTGACAAATCCAACCTGAAAAACACAGCAAAGATTCTCAATGAGAAACTTAAAAAATCAGGTAAAAAAGGCAATTTGATGAAGCATTTTGGAAAGTTGAAGCGAAATATTGATGGTCTATCGTATCAAATTTCCATCAGAGAAAATGAAGATTGATTTTTTAGCCGACATTAATTTTTTGATTTATATCCATGAAGGAAATAAAATAGCAGAACCCTTTCTAGAATATAATTTTGCAATCTCATTTATTTCAGAAATTGAGTTACTTGGTGACAGCAGATAAAGGGTTTTCAAAAATCAGTGAGTTGGTTTTGATCCTGATACAACTGTAAAGTCAGTGTTGAGGATGCGCTGAATTCATTCAGGCCTAAACAAAAAAAGGAGATCCATTTGGATCTCCTTTCTGTTTTTGTAAGAAGTGGAGGATGATTACATCATGCCACCCATTCCGCCGCCGCCCATTGGAGGCATAGCAGGACCTTCTTCCTTCACGTCTGCTACCACACACTCGGTAGTCAAAAGCAATGCTGCAATAGAAGCTGCATTTTCCAAAGCCAAACGCGTTACCTTGGTAGGGTCTATGACTCCTGCCTTGATTAGGTCTTCGTATTTGTCAGTTCTAGCGTTGTAACCAAAGTTTCCTTTGTTGTCACGAATCTTGTTGACTACTACTGAAGGCTCGCCACCGGCATTGCTCACGATAGTTCTCAATGGAGACTCGATCGCAATACGAATGATGTTGATTCCTGTGTCTTGATCTTCGTTTGCACCTTTTAGGTTGTCAAGGGCAGAAGCAGCTCTGATAAGTGCTACACCACCACCTACAACTACACCTTCTTGAACAGCAGCTCTAGTTGCGTGCAAAGCATCGTCAACACGATCTTTCTTCTCTTTCATTTCAACTTCTGTAGCAGCTCCGATGTATAGGATCGCTACACCACCTGAAAGCTTTGCAAGTCTTTCCTGCAATTTCTCACGGTCATAGTCAGAAGTAGTTTTTTCGATTTGAGCTTTGATCTCAGCAATTCTGCCTTTGATAGCACCCTTATCACCAGCACCGTTTACTAAGGTCGTATTGTCCTTGTCGATGTTGATTTTCTCTGCTCTACCAAGCATGTCTGGAGTTGCATTTTCTAGCTTAAAGCCTCTTTCTTCGGAGATCACTGTTCCACCTGTAAGGATGGCGATATCTTCCAACATGGCTTTTCTTCGGTCACCGAAACCAGGAGCTTTTACAGCTGCTACTTTCAAGGCGCCTCTGATTTTGTTTACTACTAAGGTAGCAAGGGCCTCACCATCCACATCTTCAGCGATGATCAAAAGTGGCTTTCCAGACTGAGCTACTGGCTCAAGTACAGGAAGCAATTCTTTCATGGAAGAGATTTTCTTATCGTAGATCAAGATGTATGGATGATCTAGTTCAACTTCCATTTTCTCGGTGTTGGTCACGAAGTAAGGGGAGAGGTAGCCACGGTCAAACTGCATTCCTTCTACAGTCTTCACTTCGGTTTCTGTACCTTTTGCTTCTTCAACAGTGATGACACCGTCTTTGCCTACTTTGTCCATGGCATCGGCAATCATTTTACCGATTTCCTCGTCATTGTTTGCAGAAACAGTTGCTACCTGAGCAATTTCTTTAGAGGTAGAGATTGGCTTGGAGTTGGCCTTCAATTCAGCAACTACAGCAGCTACTGCCTTGTCGATGCCTCTTTTCAAGTCCATTGGGTTTGCACCTGCAGCTACGTTTTTGATCCCTACGTTGAAAATCGCCTGAGTCAAAACGGTTGCTGTAGTAGTTCCATCACCCGCTTGATCAGCAGTTTTGGAAGCTACTTCTTTTACAAGCTGGGCTCCCATGTTTTCGATAGGCTCCTTTAGCTCAATTTCTTTCGCTACCGATACACCGTCTTTGGTGATGGTAGGAGCACCAAATTTCTTGTCAATGATGACATTTCTACCCTTTGGGCCAAGGGTTACCTTTACTGCGTCAGCAAGTGCGTCTACGCCTTTTTTGAGTCTATCTCTAGCGTCAGTATCGAAAAATAGTTGTTTAGCCATTTTTAGTTAAATTTTTCAGGGTGTGATTAATTATTTACAGGATTGCGAAAATATCGGACTCTCTCATGATGAGGTAGTCATTTCCATCGACGCTCAACTCTGTGCCAGAGTACTTGCCGTACAACACAGTATCTCCAACTTTTACGGTCAATGGCTCATCCTTTTTTCCGTTGCCTACTGCAATAACGAGACCTTTTTGAGGCTTTTCTTTTGCAGTGTCCGGAATGTAAAGACCGGAAGCAGTTTTTTCTTCTGCAGCTGCTGGCTGAACCAAAACGCGGTCTGCAAGAGGTTTGATGTTCACTTTTGACATAGATATAAAATGTTAAGGGTTATAGTAACTTACAATCTATTACCTGCACTTCTTATGCCAAGGGCTGAACTTGGCTTTATTCTGACAAATCGACGCAAAACTTCTAGTTTTCTGACCTAGAAAATATTTTTTAAAGGGATTCTATCTGCCAAAATTTCTCTTTTTCGGCTTTAACGCCAACAATGTGTCAGTTAACCAAAAAAAAGAGCCTCACTGATTACAGTAAGGCTCATTTTTTTGTAAGGTTTGACTAATTATTTTGCAGTGGAATCAGCAGGTGCTGCTTCAGTTGCAGGAAGTGCATTTTGAGTATCTCCGAAAGCTGGAGCAACCACTTGCTCTTTAGCGGTTTCAATATTCGGAGATGAAAATTGGTTGGACTGGCCGCTTGTAAAAAAGACAGATGATGCAAGAGCCAATCCTAGAATAGAAATCGCTAAAATCCAGGTTGCCTTTTCCAAAACATTACCTGTGCGTGTTACCCCCATGATTTGTGTTGCACTTCCACCAAATGCGGCACCAGCACCACCTTTAGAATTTTGGCCTAAAATCACTAGGATTAGCAAAACCGCTAAAACCAAAATAACACTTAATAATAGAGTAAACATAAAATAGGATTTATTCTTTTGATTTTTCAATTAGATTCGCAAAGTAAGCCCTTTTCTCGGGAAACTTCAAAGCAAGCTTCTCATAAATTTCAATTGCCCTTGCTTTTTTGCCTTGCTGGAGAAGAATAGCAGCAAAAGTTTCGGAAATTAACCCTTCATTTAAGCTTGTACTTGCAGTGGCTAAATTCTCATTATTTATGTTGGCTTCAATCTCCTTTATTGTGGCTAGCTTGATTTCCTTTTTGCTAAACTCCTTAATCAAGTCATTTTGCGCTCTTTTTTCGGAGTCTAAAATCTCCCTTTTTTCCTTTCTTCGTATACTCTCGATTAAATCCTCTTTTGGAGCTTTTCGTTTTTTAGTCTTTATATTTTCGGAGTGATCACCTGCTAGATCTTTAGTAGCTGTACCTGTATTTTCCAAGGCTGATTTCTCACTTGAACCTACTTCTTCCTTCTTTTTATCCGATTCAAGTGGTTGGAGTAACCAATTTTTCATCCAAACTCGATCTGGACTTGTGACTGCGGCTAGCGGAAGGGAAGGGCTACTTTCTTGATTTTTCAACTCAAATCTTGCAGCCAACACATGGGACAAATAAAAAAAATTAAAATTTTTCTGAACCTTCTCAAGCAGCAAGTAATCCGCTTTTTCAAGCCGATCTGCTTTTTGAATAAGTTCTAGAAATTGAGATGCGTTCACAACAAATAATTTGATTTCAATATACGGATTTTACCAGTTGGCGACAGTGGCAGTGAAAATATCTTGGATGATTGTTTCGAAAATATCTTCCACCAATTGATTTTCTACATCTAATAAGGTCACTGTTCGAGGATCGTAATCCTGGAAAAAGGTAAATGTTTGTTTTTTGTTTTCCTCTTCATTGGTCAAGTTGGTATACTCCACTTCCACAGCAATGGTGAGTCGCATTTGTCCTGCTCGGTCAGGTAGATTGGGGTCACCAGAGGATACGACGGCCTGCGGGGATAAAGCATAACGTACAATAGATCCGGAAAACTGGAGATCTCCATTATTCCGAACTAGTTCAAGCTGCGTATTTCGCTGGTAATATTCTTTCAAGGCTTCGGTAAATCGCTGCTCCATGTTTGCAGGACCGCCTCCTGAGTCATTGAAAAAATTCTCCACTGAGAATGATTTTACCAGCTCGTAATTGATGTTGGTGCCTGTAAAGCTGTATTTAACGGAACATGCAGAGAGTCCTAGACATATTACAAACAACAACAGCCAAGATCTATTCAATATCATATTGTTTGATTTTTCTGTAGAGCGTCCGTTCGGAGATGCCGAGATCGTTGGCGGCATACTTTCTTTTATTGTTGTGTTTTCGCAATGCTTTGAGGATCATTTCTTTCTCCTTCCGCTCCAAGGAAAGGGAATTATCATCCTCTTCATGCACAATATCTTCGATAACTTCGTCCTCATATCCCTCTTCCTGTGGAGCATCGGTGTTCTTTGATTCAAGAAGCAACGGCAAGGTGAATTGGTTTGCCGATTCAGACATCTCCTTAGGCATGATACTGGCCTCCATGTCTTCAAATAACCCCTGATGCTTTTGAATTAGTGAGGAATTGATTCCACCGCTTTGGTAGGATTCTAGAATCAATTTTTTTAATTCATTCATGTCCTTTTTCATGTCAAAAAGGACTTTGTACAAGATATCTCTTTCGGAAAAATCCGTAGATTCTGTATTGCCTCCTTTGAAGGCCAAGGGGAGACGGGTGCTCGCTTCAGGCAAATACCGAGACATCGTAAGTGCATCTACTTCCCGCTGCTCTTCTAAAAGTGAGACTTGCTCAGCAATATTTTTTAGCTGCCGAATATTCCCCGGAAATGGATACCGCAACAATACTTCCTGGGCGGCAGCATCCAAGGTGATGGGTTTAACATGGTATTTTTCAGAGAAGTCACCGGTAAATTTTCTGAAAAGTAGCACCATGTCTTCTCCTCTTTCCCGAAGTGGCGGAACAAAAATGGGTACGGTATTCAGTCGGTAATACAGGTCTTCTCTGAATTTTCCTTTTTCTACCGCTTTGATCAAATTGACATTGGTCGCAGTGATTACGCGAACATTGGTTTTCTGTACTTTAGAGGATCCTACTTTTATAAACTCCCCATTTTCCAAGACCCGAAGGAGCCTAGCTTGAGTTCCCAAAGGCATCTCTCCAATTTCATCCAAAAAAATCGAGCCGCCATCGGTTACTTCAAAATACCCTTTTCGAGCCTCATGGGCACCTGTAAAGGATCCTTTCTCGTGTCCAAATAATTCAGAATCAATGGTTCCTTCTGGAATTGCTCCACAGTTAATGGCGATGAATTTGCCATGCTTTCGCAAGGATAGGGAATGAATAATTTTTGAAAAACTCTCTTTACCACTGCCACTTTCTCCAGTAATCAGTACGGTCATATCTGTAGGCGATGCTTGCATGGCCACCTGAATGGCATGATTAAGCAAAGGACTATGGCCGATGATCCCAAATCGCTGCTTGACCGCTTGAATTTCCTGGGCTGTGATCATGCGATGCTGCTTGGGTTAATTTCTAGGACAGTTCCAAATAGGGTGCCTCTGGAGCTTTCAGTGATTTTGACGCGCACATAGTCACCCAGCTTCAGGCCTTCTGAAGTTACGATGACTACCTTGTTGGCGGAGTTTCTTCCCCTAAGTTCTTCAGCAGACTTCTTGGAGGCCCCATCAATGAGGATTACTTGTTCTTGCCCAACGTCTAGCAGGTTGCGAGCTGTAGACAGTTCGGCCTGCTTATCGATGATTTCTGCCAACCTTCTTTTTTTGATTTCCAAGGGGATATCATCGATATATTTTTTGGTTGCAAGGGTTCCGGGACGTTCGGAGTAGTAGAACATGTACGAGAAGTCGTATTTCACAAGATCCATCAGGCTCAAGGTGTCCTGGTGTTCGTCTTCGGTTTCGGAGCAAAAGCCTGCAATCATGTCGGAAGAGATCCCACAATCTTCGCCTAAGATCTCGCGAATGGCACGTACACGGTCCAGGTACCAGGTCCGCGTGTAGGTTCGGTTCATGAGCTCTAGCACCCGATCATTTCCCGATTGTGCGGGAAGGTGGATGTAGTTGCAGATGTTAGCGTACTTTTTAATGGTGTGCAAGACTTCGTCGGTAATGTCTTTAGGATGGGAGGTGGAGAATCGTACCCGTAGTTGGGGACTTACCAAAGCAACTTGCTCGAGTAGGTGGGCAAAATTGATCACCGTGCTGACCTCCTCTTCTTTTTTATTCAGTCGCGCTTTGTTGTTTTCTTCAGGAGACCATTTATATGAGTCCACGTTTTGACCCAGAAGGGTTACTTCCTTATAGCCTTTGGATACCAAATCCCGCGCCTCCGCAAGGATAGATTCAGGATCTCGACTTCTTTCTCTACCTCTCGTGAACGGCACGACGCAGAAAGAGCACATATTATCACAGCCTCGCATGATGGAAATAAAGGCAGATACCCCATTCGAGTTGAGACGCACAGGCGAAATATCGCCATAAGTCTCTTCCCTAGAAAGGAAGGTATTGATCGCTTTTAATCCCTCCTCAGCAGTGGCCACCAGATTGGGAAGGTCACGGTAGGCATCGGGACCTACGACGAGGTCTACAATTTTCTCTTCTTCAAGCAATTTTTCCTTGAGGCGCTCGGCCATGCAACCCAGCACGCCGATGGTCATGTTCGGCTTCTGTCTTTTGAGTCCGTTGAAGTGGGTAAGGCGGTTTCGTACGGTCTGCTCCGCTTTTTCTCGGATAGAGCAGGTATTTAAAAAAATCACGTCTGCTTTTTTCATGTCCGAGGTGGTATCGTAGCCATTGTCCTTCATGATGGAAGCGACGATTTCGGAGTCCGAAAAATTCATTGCACAGCCGTAGCTTTCGATATAGACCTTTTTGGCCTTTCCGGTGTTACCCTCTGGTGTGGTTTGAAAATCAGAAACTTGCGCTTCTTCGGCGGAAAGAATGTCTATGTCTTTAATCAGATCCATGGAACTGTGGTCGTATGAGTAATTGCAATCTCAGTGCTTGCTTAACTAAGTCGCAACGAAAAAGAATTGCTTTTGGACACAAATTTAAGAAAATACAGACAAAATGGCAGGATATTTTTCCTTTTTGAAAAAGGGGATTTAAAATGGGATAGACAACTGTTCAGGTAAGCTCAAGGGGGGATCACCTTCAGAAAAGTTGGAAACTCCCAATCCCAGAAGGCGAATGGGTTTGGATAAGGTCTCCTGGTTTAAAAGCTCCAAAGCAGTTTGCCAAAGGGCTTCATCTTCTGGAAACCGGTCAAAAGTTTTGCTTCTAGTTTGTTGTGAAAAATCATTGTACTTGATTTTTAGCGTAACTGTCCTTCCTCGAATGCCTGTTTTCTTGGACCGGCGAAGCAATTCCTGATAGATGTGCTGAAGTTGTTCTTCCAATTCATTGAGCAGAAAAAGATCTTTTTCAAAGGTGTTTTCTGCGCTCAAGGATTTTCGAGTGCGTTCAGGTTGAACTGCTGAGAGATGAATTCCTCGGACAATTTGAAAATAATGAGCTCCCGCTTTTCCAAATCGTTTGACCAGGTACTGCAAGGAATATTCTTTTAAATCTTTACCACAATGGATTCCTATTTGGCGCATTTTTTCAGCGGTGACTTTCCCAATCCCGAAAAATTTACCAATCGGAAGTTTCTCCAAAAACTCGGATGCCTCCTCGGGAAGGATGATTGCCTGGCCATTTGGTTTGTTAAGGTCAGAGGCGATTTTGGCTAAAAACTTATTGTAGGATATGCCTGCTGAGGCATTTAATCCAGTTTTAAGTTTGATTTTTTCACGAATTTCTGTTGCGATCAGAGAGGCGGAATTCAAATGCAACTTATTTTCAGTCACATCCAAAAAAGCTTCATCCAGGGAGAGGGGCTCCACCAGGTCGGTGTATTCGAAGAAAATCTCTTGGATCTGGCTCGAAATTTCTTTGTAGCGTTCAAACCTTGGCTTGGCAAAGATTAGGTCAGGGCATTTTTTGGCAGCCAATACGGAAGACATGGCGGAAAAAACACCAAATTTCCGTGCCTCATAACTTGCAGCAGCCACCACACCTCGGCTTTCATTGCCACCCACTGCCAAAGGTTTTCCTCGCCACTCGGGATGGTCTAGTTGCTCTACAGACGCATAAAATGCATCCATATCCAAGTGGATAATTTTTCGAATCGGAAAGTCGTATAAACTTTTTTCCATGTTCAAAGCCGAATTTAACCGGAGGCAAATGGAGTCTGGGATTTGCTAGTGAAATCTACTGCCCTAAACTACTATTTTTTAGTCAGTGGAATTGGGTTAGAAAGAGGTATTGGCATTTAGAACCACCGAATTTGAATAAAAAGAAGCGCGACTGTTTGAAAAGTTTTAATTTTCCCGTGATTTAACAATTGAAGCAAAAATTAAAGGCACTATGGCTTGTATTCTAGAGGTAAATGGAGTCGCTCCTGAAATGGGTGAAAACTGCTGGTTGGCACCCAACGCTACCGTGGTAGGGGATGTGAAATTGGGAAAAAACTGTACCGTTTGGTTCAACGCAGTGATTCGAGGCGATGTAAATGAAATCCGAATTGGAGATGATACCAATATTCAGGATGGTGCGGTGATCCATTGCACCTACAAGCAGGCGGGCACATTTATTGGAAATCAAGTGTCTATTGCGCACAATGCCATCGTTCATGGCTGTATCATTCATGACCGGGTGCTGGTGGGAATGGGAGCCATTGTGATGGATGGAGCAATTATCCATTCCGATGCCGTGATTGCTGCTGGAGCAGTAGTGCTAGCGGGCACAGTAGTGGAGGCTGGGTCCATCTATGCAGGCATGCCTGCAAAAAAAGTCAAAGACATTGGGGATAACATGCGGGAAGTGATCCTGCGAACTGCAAAAAATTACCCAATGTATGCCACCTGGTTTCCAAAGGAGTAACGGCATTCAATAAAAAAAGGCCTTGTGGCCTTTTTTGTGTTTTAATGATAAGTACATCTTACTGCATCCAGCCACTAGGGTTTTTGCGCCATTCGGCCAGGGAATTTAGAGTCGAATGATCGATGTAGTTTTCTTTTACAGCTTCAGGAAGTAAGGAATCGTAGTTACTTAAGCAAACCAAAGGGACTCCTGCATTCTCAAAATTTTTATCGGCTACCTCAAAGCCATAGGAGAAAATAGCCACCATACCTAAAACTTCAAATCCAGCATTTCTCAGATCTTCAACTGCTTTGAGGGAGCTTCCTCCAGTGGATACGAGGTCTTCTACTACCACGACTTTCTGGTTTGGTACCACTTTTCCTTCGATCATATTTTCCATTCCATGCCCTTTGGGCTTGGAGCGCACATAAATAAAAGGGAGCACAAGTTCATCCGCGAGTAGGGCTCCCTGCGGGATGCCTGCAGTAGCTACTCCAGCAATCGCCTCCACGTCTGGGAAAAAATGTTTCACTGCTTTCACCAGGCTTTCCTTGATGGAATTTCGAATTTCCGGATAGGAGAGGGAGAGTCGATTGTCGCAATAGATGGGTGATTTCCAGCCAGATGCCCAGGTAAAGGGTTTCTCAGGCTGTAGTCGAATGGCTTGAATTTCCAAAAGGTGGCGCGCAACTTGTGCAGCGATGCTAGGGTTGAGAATTTCCATGGCGTAAAAATAAGAGATTCCTCAGCGTAGAAAGGGAGCTCCCGCAATTTTTTTAGGAATAAATGCGCTAGTTTTTTTATTCCCCAACTTGATGCAGTCTAGGTCTAAAAAGTCTAGCTAATTATTTCAAATTTTTATGCATTTTTGGACGATTCAAAACTACTATTCCTATTTACGCATGAAGATCTTTGTGAACGACAAGCCTTTGGAACTTATTTCCTTTGCTAAGCTTGATCCGACCAAGCGCTTTGAACATCGCTACCAAAATGTGGATGAAATCCCTGAGGATGTAGAGTGGGAAGGGAATGTTATTTTTTACGAACCGAGCCTGGACCTGGTGATTCGCCTACTTTATTTGATGCGAACTCGAAAGATGAAGCGATTGGATTCAGTCACCTTAGTTTCGGAATCGAAAAATGAGCTTAAAGAATTTGTAAAAAGCAGATTTTTAATTGTGAAGGCTGCAGGTGGAGTAATTACCAAAAAGCAAAAGGTACTTTTGATTCATCGACTCGGAAAATGGGATTTTCCAAAAGGCAAATTTGATAAAGGCGAAACGCCAGAACAATGTGCAAAAAGGGAAGTGGAAGAGGAATGTAATGTTAAAGTTCGCTTAGGAGAACACCTCTGCACTACTTGGCACACCTATACCCAAAACAGGCGCAGCATCTTGAAGAAGACCTACTGGTATGTCATGGCTTGTACCAATGATGCCAGCATGAAACCACAGGAGGAAGAAGGAATTGATGCAATACAGTGGTTTACCGAAGCCGAAGCAACCACAGCTTTAATGGATTCTTACCCATCAATGCGGTATTTACTTAAGAAATACTTAAAAAAAACCTAGGATCGCTTAAATGGAATAGGGAAGGAATTCAGCGACATCTCCTCCATAGCGATGCACTTCACGAATAACGGTGGAACTAATAGCGGCGTATTGCGGGGAAGTAATTAAAAACACCGTATCCAGCTCTCCATTTAGGTAGCGATTCATTTGACTGATGGTGTTTTCATATTCAAAGTCGGTAGTATTCCGTAACCCTCGAACTAAAAATTGCGCCTCATACTTTTTGGCTAGGGTAGAGGTAAGTTCATTGTAGACGACTACAGAAACTCTAGGCGTATCTTTATAGACCTCTTCGATTTTTTCTACCATCAATTCAATATCGAAATACCGATTTTTCTTGGTTGAGTTGTAGCCAATTCCAATGATCACGTCATCGAAAAGCGCTAAACTTCTCAAAACTATATCGTGATGCCCTTTGGTAAAGGGGTCAAACGAACCCGGGAAAATGGCTATTTTTTTCATGGCTATACGTAATGCCAAAAAGATTCAAAAATGGTTGGAGCTTTATCTTTGGACAATCCATGCCCATAATTCTGGTTGGCATGAGGTCGAATAAGCCTAAAATTAGCAAAGTAACTTTTTCCCCAATCCTCAGTAATCCCACTTTTTTCAGTGGTACCAAATAGGGTTACTCGTGCATGGTTCCTATCGTGCTGAAGGGATTCCATTAAAATCAACACGTACTTAAATACGTCCTCCTTTGTTTCTACCTCAAACCGATTGAAAATTGAAAGTTCTTGGTCCGTAAAAGCTGCCAAGTAGGCATGGGAGTCAAAAAGGTTGATCCAGATCTCCTGACCGATCAAGTTGAATCGTTCCTTAAATAAATAGGAGAGGAAAGAACAAGACCCATGATACAAGCTGAGCTCTGAAAACCGCTTGCTCAAAGGCTTATGCAATTTCTCTGGGATGCAACTCAGGATTTGCACATTAGTGCTATCTACTGAGGTATGAAAGAAAAAAGGGGATCCAGGAATTTTCCCAGCAAGTTGAAGGTATTCCTTTTCGTTTCCGGGTTCGAAAATTGCGCCCGGTAGAAGGGTGAAAAGCGCATCATGAATATAAACTTTAGCTGGAACATCCAACTTGGTTAGGGTGTCTGATGAAAGAACTTCATCTAGTTTTTTCCAGCTAATTCCTTCGTAAGAATGAATTGCAGTGATGCCTTGGTTTTTATCCCTTGCAAAAATATGCAAGGAGGAGGGGTAAAGAAAAAGTGATAAGCTTGCTGTGTCTTGAACAGCAAACTTATCACTCAAAAGTACATTTAGGTTATTTTCCAAGGTAAGAACCGGTTATTTCCAGTTGCCCTCTGTAGATGCGTCAGTTCTAGATCCTACTCTTAATGCCTTTTCGTTGTTATTTGCTCTTCTTTCAGGATTGATTGGAGCTGGGTCACGGATTTCGAATACGCTTACTTTGTACCCGCCAGTCTTTTCAATTTTGTCCGCAAAGAATTCAAATTGCTTTCCTCCAGAACCTGGAACAACAGGAAGCAAATCAAGTTTAAGGTCTGGGTGCTTCGCTGCGCTAAATAAGGAGTCCATCACCGTAATTGATCCAATGGTGTCATAGGATACATTGATTTCTTCTGCACCGTAATCCAACAGTTTGGTGGTTTCGGTACGCTGCACGATCCAAATGGTACCTGTTTCAATAAAGGTTCTCAAAGAATCCCAAGTACTTGAATATTTTCCATTTGAAGCCTGGTATGCCAACTGGGCATCACGAAGCATTTCAAGTTTTTGAATGGTAGCCGCTTCTAGCAAGGCAACTCTTTTTTCTTGTTCTACTACGTCGTCGACCCCTTTCCAAAGTAGGTAACCAAGAAAGGCAGCAACAGCAAAGAATACGACAGAGAGGACTTTTGTTAGATTCATTTTGAGTAAGGTTTAGAAATCCGGTTAGGGTTGAAGGTTTTAAAACGTGCTATTTTAGGTATTTATTTCCAAAATTAAAATATCCTTTATACAATACTAATTCCGAGAGCGATTTTATTCCAAGAAATACAGGATGAATTGATTTCTTTTCCAAAGAATTCAGTCCTTCCAGTGTCATCCAGCCGATGTCCGTTAGAATTTGATCCGCTGCTGCAAGTTCTGGATCTTCTCCTAAAGTTGCAGTACCGCTAATCCTTTTTACTAGAAAAAAACACTCGATCGCATGAAGGGGCGAGTCCAGGTATTCGTGAACAAATAGAAATTCCCCTACGGTGATTTTCAATCCAGTTTCTTCCAAAAATTCTCGGACTAAATTTTCTTGAGCAGAACTTCCGAATTGCATCCCTCCGCCTGGGGTGGACCAAAAATCTCGATTCGTACTCATCTTGTGCTTGACTAAAAGAATTTTATCACCTTCAATCAATACGCCATTCACACGTATTCTGAGGTGATGTCCAAATTTAGACTCAATTTCTTTGCTGATCTTGTCTTCTGACATGTACTTTCGTCTAGCGATGAACAAACTGACCTCCCTGTCCTCTGCTCCTTCGGAATTATTGCGAAAGAGCTTTCCTTTCAAACCTACTCTAGGCCAGGACAGTTTTTTTGTAAAAATGGATGATTTTTTCCAAAAGCACTCTGAAGATAAGCCAGTCTTTATTCTAAAAGGATATGCAGGAACAGGAAAAACATCCCTTTTGTCTGCCGTAGTCAAAATTCTACCTAGTTTAAATTTGCGTCCCCTTTTATTGGCACCAACAGGCAGGGCTGCAAAGGTGATGAGTACCTACTCGGGTAGATCGGCATTTACCATTCATAAGATTATCTACAAACCAAAAGGTGATGCTGGTACGCTAGGGGGTGGCTTTACGCTACAAAAAAATTATTTCAAAGACACTCTTTTTGTGGTGGATGAATCGTCTATGCTAGCTGATGATGGAGGTATGTCTGGCAACCTGCTCTGGGATTTGATTACCTATACCTTTTCAGGTGTTGGCAATCGCTTGTTATTTGTTGGGGACACCGCCCAGTTGCCACCTGTAGGAAGTCAATACAGCCCAGCCCTAGATGCGGAATACCTGCTTCGGCATTACCGACTGGATGCAGACCAAATTGAGTTAGTAGAAGTCATGCGGCAGAAATTAGAATCTGGGATTTTATTCAATGCCACAAGCCTGCGCCACGAATTAGGGGCAGATCAGGCAACAATTAAAATCCAAACGCACCTATTCAAGGATATCTTCAAGATGACTTCTGAGAAGCTGGAAGATGGTTTACGCTATGCCTATTCCAAATATGGAACAGAAAACACCTGCATCATCACCCGTTCCAATAAATCTGCCGTACAATACAACGGGTATATTCGACGGACTATTCATTTTTACGAGGATGAAATATGTTCGGGTGACTTGCTGATGATCGTCAAGAATAATTACACCTACATGGCCGAATCCGAGAAGGTGAATTTTTTAGCTAATGGGGACCTGGTTGAAGTGATGAAGATTCGGAATTTTGAGGATCGATACGGCCTACGATTTGCAACCTTGGAGTTGCGCTTGCTCGATTATGCAGAGGAACCCTATTTTGAGGCCAAAGTGATCCTTGATACCTTGTACTCTTCGGGTCCATCGCTGACTCGAGAACAGTACCGATCACTTTACGATCAGGTAAGTGAAGATTATGCTGATCTGGCAAATAAAACTGAACGAATGGAATACATCCGTAAAGACCCTTACCTCAATGCCCTTCAAGTCAAGTTTGCCTATGCCATCACCTGCCATAAGGCGCAAGGTGGGCAATGGAAGGCAGTATTTATCGATCAAGGGTATTTGGTCGAAGAGCAGGTGGATAAAGAATTTGTTCGTTGGCTCTACACCGCCGTGACGCGTGCATCAGAGGAACTATACCTAGTCAACTTTTCTCCTACTTTTTTCGTTAAAGGATTGGTGGAAGAAGATCCGAATGATTAGATACCAAATTGATACAATCAGTATGATCAAACTAGATTCTAAGGGAATTTAATCTATTTCCTTTCTGTTTCTTTGAAGACTCCATCAAAATTTGAATATTTGATAATTAAACCACATTAACATGAAAAAAATAGCACTTCTTTTCAGCTTATTTATTTTGGCGCTTGCATTTCAAGCTCAGGCTCAACAGTCAGGTCCCGTGATTACCTTCAAGGAAAATTCCAAGGACTTCGGGGATATCACCCAAGGGCAACAAGTAGCACATACCTTTGTATTGACCAATACAGGGAATCAACCGTTGATCATTTCTAACGTAGCTGCTACCTGCGGCTGTACTGTTCCTAGCTGGCCAAAGGAGCCAGTAGCGCCTGGAAAATCTGCTGAAATTAAAGTTTCTTTCAATTCCGCTGGAAAGGTGGGACAACAAAATTCGGTAGTACGAATTTACTCCAATGCCTCCGAGCCTATCGAGAAAGTTTCTTTGATTTCGAATGTGTTGACCCCTAAGAACTAAAGAAATTAATTTAGAATTTCAAAAGCCTGTTCCCAGTAACAGGCTTTTTTATTACCTCTCAACTTTAACTGATTACCGATTTCATGACACCCAAGAAGGAACGTAAAGTAACAACAAGGCAAGTATTTGCGACCATCATCTGGCCACGACGAAAACAACTTTTTATCGGCCTTATTTTGATAATTATAAGTAGGTTAGCTAGTTTGGTTCTCCCTGGAGCCACCAAATTTTTGATTGATGAGGTAATCCCTAGTAATGACCTCGAACGGCTGAAATGGCTAATTGTAGCAGTAGTTCTAGCCATCGTGGTGCAGGCAGTTACTTCCTATTCGCTGACCCAAATTCTAAGTGTAGAGGCGCAGCTCCTAATTTCCAAGTTGCGATCCAAAGTGCAGCAACATATCATCAAACTCCCCATTCGATTTTTTGATAATACAAAAACTGGGGAATTGGTATCTCGAATTATGACCGATGTGGAAGGGGTGCGTAACCTCGTTGGTACAGGATTTGCCCAGATGATTGGTGGCGGATTAGCAGCAGTGATCTCTTTGGGCTTATTGATTTCTATAAGTCCATCCATGACAGCCTTTGTGTTGTTGCCTGTATTAATATTTGGATTAGTATCGCTCAAGGCTTTTAGTAAAATCCGGCCCATCTTTAGAGAAAGAGGAAAAATCAACGCGCAAGTAACCGGTAGACTTACAGAGACCCTGGGTGGAATTCGAGTGATTAAAGGATTTAATGCTGAAAATCAGGAGATTAAAACCTTTGAAAGAGGGGTTGAAGAATTGTTTTTGAATGTAAAGGCCAGCTTAACAGCTACGAGCTTTGTTACTTCTGCTGGTGCATTGTTGCTAGGCCTGGCTTCTGCAGGCATCATGGGTTTAGGAGGCTATCAAATTATGCAAGGGGCCATGACCTTTGGAGACTTTCTTGCATTCACCTTGTACCTAGGATTTATGATTGCACCGATTGTCCAAATGTCAAACATCAGTAGCCAGCTTACCGAAGCCTTTGCAGGATTGGACCGCACGGAAGAAATCATGAACATGCCTTTGGAATCAGATGACAAAAAACGAACTGTTGCCCTGGCTTCCATAAAAGGAGATATTCGCTTTGACCAGGTGTCATTCGCCTATGAGTCTGGAAAGGAAGTGGTGAAAGGGATTAGCTTTGATGCCCCTGCCGGTTCTGTTACCGCATTGGTGGGTACCTCAGGCTCTGGAAAAACTACGATTGCAGGGCTAGCAGCCACCTTTTTAAACCCAGATTCTGGTGTAATTTACTTGGATGGCCACGATCTGCAAACCATCACCTTAGATGCCTTTCGGGCACAACTAGGTGTGGTCCTGCAAGATGATTTTCTTTTTGAAGGCACTATCCGAGAAAACATATTATTTCCAAGGCCAGATTCATCGGTTGAACGATTGGAAATGGCAGTAAAAGCCGCTTACGTCAATGAATTCACCGATCGCTTTGAACAAGGTTTGGATACCTTGATCGGTGAGCGAGGAGTCAAACTTTCGGGTGGGCAACGGCAACGAATCGCAATCGCAAGAGCTATTTTGGCAGATCCGCGAATCCTTATCTTAGATGAGGCTACTTCCAATTTGGATACTGAATCGGAATCCTTAATTCAGGCGAGCTTAAAAGAGTTGATGCATGGGCGAACCACCTTTGTCATTGCGCACAGATTGAGCACCATTCGCCAGGCAGACCAAATTTTGGTGATTGAAAGTGGTCAAGTGGTGGAGCAAGGTAAGCACGAAGAACTTCTCGCTAAAAAAGGAAGGTACTTTGAATTGTATACCTATCAAGCACGAATTTAAGGCTTTAGGAGTCCTTTTTCTTTTCCTTCGAAAGGGTCAGCAAAGCAACAGTACTCAAAATCAAGATTGTTCCTGCCCAATCGTATCCTGAAAAGGATACATCCAACCAGAGAACGGCGGTTAATGTGGCGGCTAGTGGCTCCACGCTGCACAGTAAACTTGCGAAAGTAGCCCCAATTTTGGAAACTGCAGTTAGGAAGAAATAAAAGGCAAGCACCGTCCCAAAAAGCACGATGTAGCCAAATGCGAGCCAAGTTTCTCCATCCCAAGTACCTGAAAAACTCCAGGGTTGGGTGCCGATCGACAATACTATACCGCCCACCAGCATGCCCCAGCCGGTAATGGCTGCGGGAGAGAAGCTACGGAGTAAGCCCACCGGTTGAATGGTATAGAAGGCGAGCGCTAATGCGGATAAAATCCCCCAAAACAAAGCCATATTTGAAATCACTAGGGTTTCGGTAGATCCATGAGTGACCAAAAGGAAGGTGCCTGCAAGCGCAAAAATCAAGGCTAAATATTCACCTAGCACCGGCCAGGTTTTATTTTTTAGGGCATAGAAACCAAGCACAAATACAGGGCCTATGTATTGCAAAATGGTAGCCGTGGCAGCATTGGATAGGGAAATGCTGTAGAAGTAGGTGTATTGCACCGAAACCATCCCTAAAATTCCAAAAAGCAATAGTTTGCCCACATTTTTAGGGGTTTTCCAGATTCTTAGGGCTGCTTTTTTCTCCTTTGCAATCGAATAAAGTACAAGGATGGTGCCCGCTAGCAACATGCGCCAAGTGACAAGCCAAGCAGGATTTACTCCCTTGGTTTGAAATAAAAACTGGGCACAGGTTCCTGAAATGCCCCAGAAAATGGCCGATGCGATGGCCATTGAAAAACCTGTAATTTTTTGATAAGAGCTTGAATGCATGGGGTGAATCAATTCACGAATATATTCCAGCAACTTGTAAAATGGATTGCCTTTGGTAACTATTTTGTTAAACCTATCGGAAAGGGAGCCTTGTGAAATCTCTGGGTATTTCAGAACTTGCCTAACATTGCACTTCAAAGTAGTCCAACTTTTTGGCATAGCTTCCTCCAAACTAAGTTTCCTTGATCCATGTATCCACTACCCACAGTTCGAGTTGCCACCAAAAAAGACGAAGGAGCTCTTTGGAAAATCCTCGAGCCTGTGATTCGGAAGGGGGGAACCTATGTTTTTTCGCTTGATAAAAGCAAAGAATCCCTGATGGGCTATTGGCTGGGGGCTGATAAAACCACTTTTGCTATCGAAAGGGGAGGAGCGCTTGTTGGCACCTTCTACCTTAAAGCCAATCAAGAAGGTTTGGGTGACCACATTTGTAATGCAGGCTTTGTAGTCGCTCCTGAGGCTGAGGGGCAAGGTTTGGGACGCTGGATGGGGGAATTTGCCCAGGTAGAAGCCAAATCCCGTGGTTTTTTTAGCCATGCAGTTTAATTTTGTAATTCAAACAAACCAGCCAGCAGTTCACCTCTGGAAGTCGCTGGGATTTTCAGTGCTTGGAGAAATACCAGAAGCCTATCGCCATCCGCAATTTGGTCTGGTCTCTGCGCTGATTTTTTATAAAAAATTATAGGTTTATATTGATTCAATTCACCTTTCTCTATTCACTATGTCCATCGATCGCCGAAGTTTTATTAAATCCACCATGCTCACCACCTGCTCTTTTTTGTTGCCTCAGGCAATTTTGGACTTATGGGCCGGAGAAGAGCAAAGCCTTCGTTTGGGATTGATTACGGATCTGCATAAGGACACCATTCACGATGCTGACCTTCGGCTACAAACCTTCATGGATGCTCTAAAAAGTGTAGCCCCGCATGCTAAAATTCAATTGGGTGATTTTGCCATTCCAAAAAAAGAAAACCAGGCATTCATTGAATCATTTAATCAAGGGCCTATTCCTGCGCTGCATGCGATGGGTAATCATGATATGGATGAGGGCTATACCAGAGAACAGGTGATTCAAACTTTTGGCATGCCGGCAGCCTACTATGCTCAGGTGATCCAGGGGATTCGATTAGTAGTACTTAACGGGAATGATCCAGGTTCACCCAAATCCAGCGGTGGCTATGATTCCTACATCGGTAAAGCCCAGCAGGATTGGTTAAAGCAAGAATTAATAAATTCAAAAGAACCTGTTCTTATTCTTTCTCATCAACCCATTGCAGGAATCTACACGATTGATAATGCTACCGAAATCCAATCCTTATTGAGTGCGCATGCCAGCAAAATCATTCTTGCCATTAACGGTCATGCGCACGTAGACCAGTTTCTTGAGGTCGGAGGAGTATCCTATTTACACTTGAATTCTGCTTCTTACTATTGGGTGGGAGAAAAGCACAAACATTTCAGTTTGGATGCTTCCACTCATACCGCCTTTCCCGACCTTTCCCGCACATGCCTTTATGCTGAGGTACTTTTTGGGATTCTGACGCTAGATCGAAAAGAAGGAAAACTTACCCTTTCTGGTAAAAAAAGCAGTTGGATTGGTCCTTCCCCTTTGGAATTGGGATATGGTATTTTATCCAAAGAGGAGCAAGATCTATACGTTCAACCCCAAATTTCAGACCGAAAGATCAGTTAATTTTTGGAAGGTAAGCTTTCCAAAACAAGTCGAATCAATTTGGCTTTGTCTCCATTTGGAATCCATCGAGCCACGACTAGGAGGTCATTTTCTGGATCTACGTAGATTATATTTGAGCCAGCACCGAGGTGGAGAAAAGCTGACTTGGGAGCAGCAGGAATTTGCTTTTGCTCCAGATTCAAGTAATAGTTCATAAATCCATAATCGGGCTGTACGGGAGTTGGGGTCTTCGATAGGGCTATCCAAGAAGCTGGGATCAGCTGTTTTCCTTTCCAATTTCCATTTCGAAGCGTCAGGTAACCAAATCGTGCCTGGTCCCATGCGGAGAGCATCATCCCACCTCCCCAATGCGATCCACCACTCACCGATTGGACAATTTGACCATCGAGGACTACAAATGAGTTTTCATATCCAGTCCATCGCCAAGTTGGGCTGGCACCGATTGGATCCATGATTTTTTCTTTCAAGACTTGAGGGAGTGGCTTTCTCCACACATTCAGAAGGGCAAGCGCCAAGACGTTGACTCGGGTATCGTTGTATTCGTAGCTGCTGCCTGGCTCACGTTGATCTCGGCTTCTTTTTTGTTTTACCCCCTCAGCAGGTCGATCTCCCCAATCGGGTTTGCCCCAAAGGCTACCTTCCCAATCTGAGGTTTGTCGTAAAAGGTGGTCCCAGGTGATTTTTCGGTTGTGCGGCGTTCCAAATAGTTCAAATACATCGGGCTCCTCTAGGTGATCCGCTTTGTTGATTGTCAAGCGAAAAGGGTCATAGGGATAAATTGGTGCCATATAAGGATATACCAAATCCTTTTCTGACCGGATTAATCCCGCTTCAACAGCCAGGCCTGCAGTGGTGGAAAGGAAACTCTTGGCCACACTAAACGTCAAATCTACGCGTGCAGGATCGCCCCATTGACCGACCACAAATCCTTTGTAAATAATCAAACCCGTAGCTGGCCCTCTTTCCTTAATGGGACCCACTGGAAAGCCAAAAGGTTCCCGTCCGAAGGCACTCTCGTAATGTGCAATTTTTAAATTCGGATTTTCCTGACTTTCGTGAGCAATTGCAAATTGAATCGCTTCCTGAATTTTGGATGCGTTCATTCCCAGATTTTCCGGGGTCCTACTTTGCCAATTTCCTGGTTCTGGAAAATAACCTTGTCCAAAAGCTGAAAGGAAGCTAAGGCAGAGTAGGAATGCAGAAAGGAATATATTTTTCATAATTAGGCCCATTTTTCCACTAGTTTACCACAATGACTGATTAAAACCCTGACCATTTATCAAATCTTTTTTGCGCAGTGGATTTCAAACTCTTTGTGGAAGTTTGTGTTTCATAGATTAGCTGCCCAATCAGATTGGGTGCGGTGAAAACCAAGTTGCATTCCTTTGAATTTTGTTTCTGAAGATGAGCGATAAAAAAATATACATTGTAGGTGCAGGTCTTTCAGGGCTAATTGCAGCCCTAGAACTCGAAAAAGCAGGCTTTGAGCCTGTAATTTTGGAGGCTTCAGATTGTGTAGGCGGGAGAATGAAAACTGACGAAGTGGATGGCTTCCGCTTGGATCATGGTTTTCAGGTGTTGAACACGGCTTACCCTGAAGCGAAAAGATACCTTGATTTTTCAGCCCTGCAGCTTAAGAATTTTGATCCTGGAGCCATCATTTTTGAAGGGAAGGACTCGTATATTTTGACAGATCCACTCCGAAATCCACTTAAATTAGTTGGAATGGCTGTTTCAAGAGTGGGGACCTTTTTGGATAAGGTCAAAGTATTTACCCTCACACAAGAATTGAAGAAGAAGAGCAATGAGGAGATTTTCGATGAACCTTCTTTGCCCACTCATGAATATTTGAAAAACTATGGATTTTCGGATGCTATCATTAGTAATTTTTTCACTCCTTTTTTTAGGGGAATTTTCTTGGAAAAAAACCTAGAAACCAGCTCACGAATGTTTGAGTTTGTGTTTAAAATGTTTTCCCAAGGCTATGCTGCAGTTCCAGCAAAGGGGATGGGACAGATTCCAGAGATGATCAAAAATCAGCTGCGGAAGACGGAGATTCAGTTAAACTGCCCGGTTTCGTCAGTGGAAGGAACACATCTCGTTTTGTCAGATGGAACACAGCTCGTAGCGGATCGAATCATAGTTGCGGTACAACCTGATCGAGTGATGAAGCAGCTTGAAGGCCAATTTGCGCCATCTCGAAAGGTGATCAACCTCTATTTTTCAGCTCCAAAATCCTTTCTAGGAAGGCCTATGATTGCGCTGCTCACAGGACAGCGAGTGATCAACAACCTGGTTTTTATGGACGACGTATCCAAAGACTATGTCCCTCCAGGAAAATCCTTACTTTCTGTGACGGTGTTGGATACTGACTTGGGGGAAAAAGAACTAATCAAAACCGTGCAAGGTGAGCTAGAGGCCATCTCTGGATATAAGGGGGAGCTTTTTAAGCCGCTCAAAACCTTCGTAATCAACCATGCTTTGCCTCAAGTGGCAGATTTGAAATTCAGTATTCCCTTTACAGAATGCAAGGTGTTGGATCAGGTGTTCCTAGCAGGAGATTACCTACTTCATGGATCTATCAATGCGGCCATGACCTCCGGTAGAATTGCTGCAGAGGCAGTGATTCATTCATTTAGGGTAAGGGCCTATTAAAAAGGAGTGTTTTATTTCTTCTCCAAATTGAAAATAGCGCGTAATTCTACCGCATCCTCTGGCTTCATGCGTTGCGCAAGCACAAGCCGGAGTTGCCTTCTTCTCAAAGCTCCTTCATAGAGTTCAAATTCCTCTGCTGTCTCAGGTACCACCTGAGGAATTTCAATGGGCTTGCCATTTTGATCTACTGCTACAAAAGTAAAGAATGCGCGGTGTGTCATTATTTTTTTGCTGGCCGGAATATCCTCTGCAGTGACCTCGATAAATACTTCCATGGAAGAGTTAAATGCTCGGGTAACTTGTGAGCGGAGCGTGACCACATTGCCAAGATTGATGGGTTCCTTGAATGAAATGTTATCTGCTGAGGCAGTGACTACGATACGATTGCAGTGTTTTTGAGCGGCAATTGCTGCGACAATATCCATCCAATGCATCAATCTTCCACCCATGAGGTTGTGAAGCGTGTTAGTATCATTGGGAAGTACCATCTCCGTCATGATGGTTACGGAGTCTTTGGCAAACTTTTGATTAGGCATAATCTCTGATTTACTTCAAAAATAGCAATAAAATTCTGCTGGAGATAAATAATTTAATTAATTCCAAATTTAATTTGGGTAACGAGAATGATTGACGCAAAGATGATTTAAGCGTTCCAGCCATCTTTTCCGAGTAAAGGAACAAAGGCAAAGCCTTCAAATTCTTCGCGATGAATTTCCGTGGCTGACTTTTTAGTAATCTTCACCATGGCCTGTTTGCTCCGGTCTCCGACTGGGATAACCAAGATTCCGCCAATTTTCAGTTGCTGAATTAAGGCATCCGGAACTACTGGGGCACCTGCAGTGACGATGATTTTATCGTAAGGTGCATGCGCAGGAATGCCGGCGGTACCATCTCCATAAAACAGTTGAAGCTGAATCCCCAGTCGCTGCAGAAAGCGGCTCGTATGCTCAAAAAGCTTTTTTTGATACTCGATGCTAATCACTTCAGCGCCCAACAGGTGTAAGATGCAAGCTTGGTACCCCGATCCTGTACCGATTTCGAGTATTTTGTCCCCAGGGGAAACAGCCAAAAGCGAAGATTGAAAAGCTACCGTAAATGGCTGGGAGATGGTCTGTCCTTCACCAATAGGAAATGCCTTGTCCTCATAGGCATGAGAAATCAAGGCCGTATCAAAAAAAAAGTGGCGTGGCAGCGTATTGATTGCTTCCAATACCGCTTCGTTTTGGATACCCTTTTTTCGAAGTTCGGCCACTAGTGCTTTTCGCTTTCCTTTGTGTAGGTAGGTATCTTCTAACTTGAGCATGAATTTTGGACTTGAGCTCTCGAAGATAATTGATTAATTGCCGTACTTTGAATCTGTAAAGGCAATTTTTGGTATAGATTGCCAGAAGTATCTAAAAGACAGCGCATGTTTACTGGAATTATTGAATCCATCGGAACCCTCAGTCAAATCAAAACCGAAGGAACAAATACTCATTTTTATTTTTCTAGTCCCTTGTATTCCGAATTGAAGGTGGATCAATCTTTGGCACACGATGGGGTCTGTCTTACGGTAGTTGAACTTATCACTGGCGGCTACCGCGTTACAGCAATCGACGAAACTTTGCAAAAGACCAACTTATCCTCTTGGAAAGTAGGCAAAAAGGTGAACTTGGAGCGCTGCATGGCTGCAAATGGACGATTTGATGGACACATTGTACAGGGACATGTGGACCAGATTGGGACGATTCAGCGGATTGTGGATCAAGACGGTTCTTGGCTTGTAGATGTTAGTTACGATGCCTCCTTGGGGAATGTGACGGTGGAAAAAGGATCGATTACCTTGAATGGAACTAGTCTTACCTGTTTCAATTCTGCTCCTGGAGCTTTTTCGGTAGCCATTATCCCCTATACCTACGAGTTCACTAATTTCCATGAACTGAAAGCAGGGGATCAAATCAACCTAGAGTTTGACATTGTCGGTAAATACATCCAGCGGATTACCAAAGGCTATCTTTGAGTCAATTTCTTTGGCGTACAAACAAAAAATGGCAGCAAGGATTTCTTGCTGCCATTTTTTGTTTTAAGAGTAGTTATACCTTGATGTAGATTTTATTTTTGTCCATCAAGAATCCAATGCTCCAAATCAAGAGCATGTAGGAAATGGCAAATAGGAAGGAGGCGTTTTTAGGTTCCAGCCAGCTGGTAAAGCCCTTTGCATAAATAACCTCTCGCAAATTGCTATCGCCAACAGGAATAAAGGAAATAAGAGCGATTACAATCCCAGAGCATACGTACAGGATGAGTGGATTGCGGCCAAAGGCCTGGAAGAAGTAGGTCCATTTGGAGAATTTAACAACCTCAATCACAAAAATCAAAAGTGATAAAAGCACCAATTCCCAACCAACAGTAAGCAATACGTAGGGGCTGGTCCAAATCTTCTTGTTGATCGGGAATACAGGATCCCACAAATAGCTCAAACCAATCAATAGAACTCCTATAATTAGGAGCAAACGAATGGCAGGTACACTATTTCCATTTTTTTGAATGAATCTCCCAGCCAAGTATCCGGCAATCACATTGACGATGGAGGTGAGCGTACTCAAGATACCCTCTGGGTCAAATGGTATGCCTTCACCCATGTACATGCGTTTTTCACCAATTACTAACAAATCGAGGTGGAGCGCAGCATTGCCTTCCAAGCTGTAAGGATCACCTGGAGTGCCCAAATAATAAAGGATAGGCCAGTAGAGGAGTAAGGCAGCAATGCTAAATAGCCAGCCTAACTTAATGCCACCCCAATACAGAATCAATGCTGCTCCCAAATAGGCTAAAGCGATGCGCTGCAATACACCTAACAGTCGAACCTCACTGAGATCAATAAACGCCAGCTGCCCAGCTTCATTGGGTTCATAGAATGGGAATGCATTAAGCAACCAACCAATAGCAAAAATAAGGGCCGTGCGGGTGAATACTTTTTTGTAAAAATCTCCTGGCCGCATGTCCTGCATCTTTTTGAGTGCAAAACTCATTGCGTTTCCTACTACAAAAAGAAAGGTAGGAAACACCAAGTCGGTAGGGGTAAATCCATGCCATTCAGCATGAGCTAGTGGAGCATAGAGTGTACTCCAATCTCCTGGGGTATTGACAATGACCATAAATGCCAAGGTCATGCCTCTCAAGACGTCTAAAGCCAAATACCGGCCATTGAGGGTGTTCGCCTGCTGATCTATTCGCATGGGTTACGTTTGGGTTGTACTGGGTGATTAATCTTTCGCTGATTAATTTATTTAAAATTAGATGCTTATAAAAATAACTACTCTTAAATTTATTCAGTCACCACAACTAGAAGTTTCAATATGAACCACTTTTTCTTCCGACGCGTCTTTTTTTGCACCCTTTTTAGCTGTTTTCTACTTCCGAAAGGATGGGCTCAAGTACATGCTTCCTGGTCTTTGGATGAGAATAAAATCACTGCTCCTCAGCAGCATACTGCTACCCTCACACTGACCAATCGTGGTGCCGGGACGCTAGATGCTGGCTGGAAGTTGTATTTCAATACCATATTCATATCCATTCGGAGCCAGTCCTTGGACCCGAAACTTAGTATAAAGCACCTTCAAGGCGATTTCTTTTTATGGGAAGGGGATACACCTTCCTTGAAGCCCAACGAGTCCTTTTCTTTATCCTACCGAAGTTCAGGTACATTTTTGAAGAATGCCTATCCTCCGGAAGGCTTGATTTTTTTACATGCAGATGGGAAAGGGGAGGAAATTTCCCAGTACCAAAAAGAAGTCATTACGGAGGCCAATCTAGTGGAACTTGCAGCTGGCACCTCCTTTCCCGTGACCAGTTCCAAACAGCGCTTCAGTGAGAATAGAGCTATTTATCCGCTCCTAGATAAGGAAATTCCACCTTATCTTCCGAGTCCAAAAACTTGGAAATATACAGCTGCTGCCCTGGAATGGAGTCCTAGTTCGATACAGCTTGAGGCACCCAAAGAGTTTGAGAAAACAAGAGATTACTTGGAAAAAACCCTCCAAAAGGGCTATAAACCAAAAGATGGGGAATTGGGAGATCCGCTCCGCATTCGTTTTGAACTGCTGAAATCCTTACCAAAGGAAGGCTACACCATCCAAATTGAAGGTGCTCAGGTCCTGATTCAAGCATCTACACCCGTCGGGGCCTTGTATGGTGCCAATTCGTTCTTGGCGATGTTGAATCCAATCATTTGGAAGGGGGGAGCAACTTCACTGAATCTTCCTCAGGTAGAAATTGAAGATGAGCCAGCCTTCGGCTACCGCGGATTTTTCTTGGATGTCGCACGAAATTTTCAATCAAAAGATCAGGTCTTAAAATTGTTGGACCTCATGTCCTTCTACAAGTTGAATGTATTCCACTTCAACTTGGCGAATGATGAGGGCTGGCGAATAGAGATTCCAGGACTACCTGAGTTAACTCAATTTGGAGGGCGTAGAGGTTTTTCAGTTGATGAATCTGAGTACCTATGGCCATACTATGCTTCTGGAGCAGATCCTGACCAAAGCACCACGGGCACAGGATTCTACACTGCAGCTGATTTTCAAGAAATTCTAAGCTATGCGAAGGAAAGAAATATCGAAGTGATCCCTGAACTCGGTGTACCTGCTCATTCTAGAGCTGCAATCTTGGCTATGGAAAAGCGATACCGAACCTTTATGCAAGCCGGAAAGGAGAAAGAGGCGCTTGCTTACCTACTGGCAGATCCAAAAGATGAGTCCAAGTACCTGTCTGCACAAAATTTCAAAGGCAATACGGTTTGCGTATGCCAAGAATCTACATACGCCTTCTACGAAAAACTGGTGATTGAAATCGGGAAATTGTATGCTGCCGCAGGCGTAGAGGTTAAAAATTGGCACAGTGGAGGGGATGAGGTGCCCAAGGGCGTGTGGACTGCATCTCCGATTTGTGCAGACTTTTTATCTAAAAACCCCCAACTCAAAACAGGAGATCTGATCGATTATTTCCGCGAGCGAACTGCGACCATTCTTCAAAAGTACGGCTGGAAGATGGGCGGTTGGGAAGAAATTGGCCAGACCCACGTTGCTGCTGCAGTTAGCCCCAATCTAAAATTCGCCAACCAAGACTGGAAACTCTTTGCTTGGAATGCTGTAGCTGGATGGGGAGGGGAGGACATGGCCTACAGACTCGCGAATGCCGGTTACCCAGTCATCATCTGTTCAAGCGCAAATTTCTACTTTGATCTCGCGTATTCCTGGGATCCTGATGAGCGAGGGCATAGTTGGAGTGGGGTAGTCGATTTGTATCAATCCTGGAAAGCCGTGCCCGGTAAATTGTACCTTTCCCATGATCAAACCATCGATGGCAAGCCCTGGAACTGGTCGGAGCAAGCACAAAAATTTACCAAACTAACTGACCAAGGTCGCCAGAATATCATCGGCGTATCCGGTCAAGTATGGACAGAAACGATTAAAGGTGGCGAAATGCTCGAGTATTACCTTTTCCCCAAAATGTTGGGCTATGTCGAACGCGCGTGGAATGGAGATCCTGACTGGTCGAATCAAGCGACAGAAGACGAAATGAAGGTAGGAAGAGCGAAAGAATGGAACCAGTTTGTGAATCTAGTGAGTCAGCGCGAACTCCCCCGACTAGAACACATCTTTGGTGGAGTTGAATTTCGACTTCCCAAACCAGGTGTTTCAATTATCAATGAACAAGTGATGGTGAATGCAGGGTTTCCTGGAATGCTCATTCGCTATACGGATTCTGGGCAAGAACCAACGGAAACCTCCCCAATTTACAGAGAACCAATTTACGTAAGACCTGGATATACGCCTCGATTTAAGCTGTTTATGCCCTCCGGAAAAAGTGGCTTGAGTTCCGGTATCAATTAAAGCATCTTGACTAAGGGCTTGTAGGCTTCGAGCAAGGCTTCATTGTGGGATGCTCCTTGATCAGAGTTGGAACTCGCAAAAACTTCTGGTACAATCCCTTGAGCGAGAAGTTGTGCAGTAGCCTCAACGCAAACCGCTTGCAAGATTGCAGTACCGATTACGGTAGAGGTAGGTCCAACCGGCGTTATTAAGCCTTCTAGGTGGACTGCTGCATCCCCAATGTCCCCGAAATTATTCAAGACCACATCTCCCAGTTGGTACAATTTGAGTCCAGAGGAGTGCCTAGAAGTTACGGATTTGCTATGCGCCAAATTGGTAATGACAATTACTTTTGCTCCCTTCTGCTGTGCAAAACTAGCCAATTCAATGGGAACTGAATTTCTACCTGAATTCGAAGAAATGACCAAGACATCGCTATCCGTCAACACATACTCTTGAAAAAGAAGTGGAGCATAGCCCTCTTTTCGTTCCTCTTCGGTGCTTCCTGTGGCACTTTCATGTAGCATCAGCTTCGGAAGTAGAAGTGGACGGACGCGGGCAAAGCCGCCAGCTCTATAAAAAACTTCCTCAGCTAGCATGTGAGAATGACCCGTGCCACAGGCATATATCCAGCCGTTATTTTTTAAGGCAGCTGAAATGTAGGAAGCGGCTTCCCTAATTTCTTTTTCCTGCTGGAAAGCCTTCTCCATTTTTTCAGTGAGGAGCAGCTGGTATTTTTGGTAGGCGGTAGCAGCCATGGCAAGGGGAAGTAAAGAAGTTAGTGCAGTAAAATTTCATCCACAAATACCCAACCTTTGGCACCAGCACCAGGATGCCAGCTGGGTAATTTGGAAATGGGCTGTGCTTTCAAGCGAATTTGATCCATTGGGCCAGCAGGTAAGGGAATCGATACTAAACCAAATCGAGGTTCTTCCACCTTGGTGGAACTAGCTTGTGCTGGGATAGTTACTTTTTTCCATATTCCTTTATTTCCAATCCACAGTTCAAGTGTTTGTGGAGGAAATATGTAGGCTCCTTCATGCAGGAGAAAACTTACTTCCAGAAGTTTTGGCTGTGCTGATCCAATAGCTACGGTGATGTCTAACGGTTTTTCTGAAAATCCCAACCAATCTCCAGTCGTGTGATTGGCTTTTGCCTTTATCCCATCGAATAAGCTGGCAGCACCTTTTGCAGCATATTTTGGGTTGGGGGGATTGACCAAATTATAGGTGGTTGCTTTGATCCCTTTTTTGATTAAAAGTTCTTTAGTATCTGTACTTCCTATCCAACCTACAGCAAAGGCCCTCGCTCGGATAGGTGTAGATGCGTTGAGTACGATGGGTTCTTTGTAAATGGGACTGCTAACACTATCTGGGAGGCTTCCATCTAGCGTGTAGCGTATCTCAGTAGATCTAATGGGATGTGCCAAGCTTACCTCAGTTTCCCCCTCAAATAGGGTGCTTTCAAACTTTATTTTTGGGGGATTTAGGGCGTAAATCACACCATTCCCCTCATAGCCAAAGTCAATTTGGGTAGTGGAAAGCGCCTTGCTCAATTGATTTTTTTGCTGCTCTTTGAGTCCAGTTTGCCATAGGTAAAGGTGCCGCAGCTTCCGCATGCTTACCAAGGCTTTAATTCCTTCCTCATCCAGTGTATTTCCTGAAATCGCTAGAACTTCAAGTTTGGGTAAGTTGACCAGCTCTTTGAGTTGATTTCCAGTTAGGGAAGTAAAGTTGAGGTAAAGCGATTCAAGATTTTGAAAATCAGCTAGTAAACTTAAGTCTGCTTCTTCAAGGGGCATGCGGCTCAAATTGAGTTTGACTACCTGATCTTGGACTACCTTGAGCTCTGCCAAGGACTTGGCATCAAAAGCGGAGGATCCATAATACGCAACTTCTAGCGCGGGCGATCCTGGGTAAATGGGTCTTACCTTTCTGAAAAAGGTGGTTAGCTCCGCAACATCGTCCTGGTCTGCAGCTGAAAAGGAATAGCTTTTTTGAGCAGAGAATCGAGCCGAAACCAATTGAAAAAGAGGGTCTTCTTGGGGTAGATCCAGTACCTTCTGATCAAACCCTCCACCAGAACTCACCCAAAGGCTTAGAATCTCCAATTCCTCTTCGGTCAGCTGAAGCTTATTTTTTGGAGGCATGTGCTCTTCCTCCTCTAGAGGGAGGTGGATGCGTTGGATGAGCAAGGAAAGTTCAGGTTTACCTGCCACAAAGAGCGCTCCAGACTTCCCACCTTTCTGGATACCAGCAAGCAGATCCAAACGGAGCTCGCCCTTGATTTTTCCTTCCTGGTGACAAGCAATGCATTTTGATTCAAAAATTGGCTGCACAAGATCTCTAAAAACCTCTGCATCAGCTAGGGAAAGGGGTTCTTCGCTTGTAAGCTGCAAAGGAGCAAGTAAGAAATCTTCCCCATGGGTAAGTGCAGCGCCATAATGACCTGCAAGCACCAGAAGTAAGGCGAGGCTAAGGGATAGGGAGCGTAGGATAGTGATGGCACGATCACGCAAGAAGTAAAGCGCTACTGCAACTCCTTGGCTGCTAATTGCAGTCCATTTATGCCAGGAAATAGCATCACCAGAATAGTCCTCTGTTGCGAGGAAAAGTCCAGCTACCACTGTTGCTCCTGCTAGATTGGCTCCAATCAATAGGAGCCAAGTGAAGTAGCGCATTCGATTTTCATCTCGAATCCATAGCAGCGAAGCGCCTAAAAGCAGGAGGACAATTGGAAAGTGCAGGAGGAGGGGATGCAACCTTCCCACTACCTGTAGCCAAGTTGGAAGTTGTAAATTTTCCCCTCCAACAAGCAGAATAGCAGTTAATCCACACCAAAAAATGAGGAGATTTTCAAGTAAAATTTTAGGCTTCAAGAGATTCAACTGGTGTAGAGGTTAGGCAATTAAATCAGATACTACTTTGCCATGAACATCGGTAAGTCGGTACCTTCTTCCCAAGTGTTTGTAGATCAGTTTCTCATGGTCTATGCCCATCAGATGCATGACTGTAGCCTGGAAATCGTGGACATGAACAGGGTTTTCCTGAATGTTGTATCCAAAGTCATCCGTTTCACCATAGACCATCCCAGATTTCACACCTCCACCGGCCATGAAAATGGAAAATGCGCGTGGGTGGTGGTCGCGTCCATAGTTTTCGGGAGCGATTTTTCCTTGGCAGTAGTTCGTTCTTCCAAATTCCCCACCCCAAATCACCAAGGTTTCATCTAGAAGCCCTCGTTGCTTGAGGTCAGTGATCAGTGCAGCAGAAGCTTGATCTACATCTTTGGCTTGGCCAATCATCTGATTGGGGAGATTGTCATGCGTATCCCAGCCTTGGTGGTACAGCTGCACAAACCGAACTCCATTTTCGGAAAGTTTCCGTGCTAAAAGGCAATTGGCAGCATAGGTTCCTGGTACCAGACAATCTGGTCCATACAGCTTCACTACTGCATCTGGTTCTTTGCTGACATCGGTGATTTCCGGAACAGCAGTTTGCATACGGAAAGCCATCTCGTATTGCTGGACCTTGGTGGTGATCTGAGGGTCATTAAACTCCTGGTAGCTGAGTTCATTCATGGCTGCCAGCTGATCCAGCATCCTTCTGCGTTGATTCTTGCTCATGCCTTCGGCATCGGAGAGGTAGAGGACAGGATCTTCTGAACTCGAGAACTGTACCCCCTGGTGCCTGGCATCCAAGAAGCCACTTGACCACAATTTTGAGTAGACCCCTTGTCCATTTCCTTTGCCTCGGCTGAGAAGCACGCAGAAGGCCGGAAGGTTTTCATTTTCGCTTCCTAGCCCATAGCTCAGCCAGGAGCCCATGCTTGGGCGATTGCCTACCTGAGCACCTGTTTGGAAAAAGGTAAGTGCCGGATCATGGTTGATCGCTTCGGTATGCATGGATTTGATGATGCAAAGGTCATCTACCACAGAAGAGATGTGCGGGAAAAGAGAAGAGATCCAAGCTCTACTTTGTCCGTATTGATTGAAATCAAAGTAGGAGCCTACCAATGGAAAGGAGCTTTGTCCGGCGGTCATTCCCGTGAGACGCTGTCCCGCGCGGATGGATTCGGGAAGTTCCTGTCCAAAACTTTTCACCAACTGTGGTTTGTAATCAAACGTTTCCAACTGGGAAGGGGCGCCATTTTGAAAGAGGTAAATAATGCGCTTCGCCTTTGGTGCAAAATGGGGCAATGCCCTCATTAAGGATTCTTCGGCTTCCTTTTTTCCTGAGAATAGGTCTGGAATCAATAAAGACCCCAAGGCAACACTTCCTAAGCCAAGGCTCACGCGGGAAAGAAATTTCCTTCGGTTGTGGTTGAGTCCTTGTTCTAAAAATTCTTTATCCATATCAACTTTTAGTAATGGTTTCTTCCAGATTGTAGAGGCTGATAATCACCTGCATAAGCGCTGCATTTTGTGGGGTGATGGCTCGAGGTAGGATTGGGTACTCCCCAACATCCAAGATCGCCGCTGCATCTTTTGGATTCGTTTGGAAATGTTTAAGCTCGGTATCGTAGTAATTTTGGAGCAATTCTTTTTCTTCTGTCTTTAGTTCTCTACACACAATTCGTTTGAATGCTTCGCCTATGGCTTGATCCGATTGGGTGAATTTTTCAGAAAGTCTGGTAGATAATACACGAGCAGCTTCCAAAATCATGGGATCATTCATCATGGCGAGTGCTTGCAGCGGGGTATTGGTTCGATTTCGAGTGATCTCACATCGATCTCGGTTGCTCGAGTCGAAGATGATCGCTTTTGGTGGGGGAACTGTTAATTTGATGAAGTTGTAAATTCCTCTGCGGTACAATTTGTTGCCGGTATCCTGTTGGTAGTTGGCGAGTACCCCACGACCAGAAGTAGCAGCCTCCCAAAGCCCCGAGGGCTGGTAGGGCTTGACACTCGGTCCTCCAATCTCTCCGACTAATAACCCGCTTGAAGCAAGTACGAGGTCTTGAATATTTTCTGCAGGAAGTCGAATTCGTGGAGCTCGGGCCAAATAAAAGTTGTCAGGGTCAATCTCCTTGTGCTTGGAGGAAATACTTGCTGACTGTCTGTAAGTGGCTGAAAGTAAGATCTTTTTGAGTAGTCCTTTCATGTTCCAGCCCTGCTCCATAAAATCTGCTGCTAGCCAATTAAGTAGTTCAGGATGGGTAGGGAGGTCGCCTTGCATCCCAAAATCACCTGCAGATTTTACAATGCCTCTTCCAAAGATTTCTTGCCAGATTAGGTTGACAAATACGCGTGCTGTAAGTGGATTGTCACGGTGCGTGGTCCACTTAGCAAGTCCAAGTCGATTTTTTTCGAAGGAGGGCGAGAAGGATAAGATGGAAGTGGGGGTAGAAGCTTCTACAGGTAAGGTAGGAGCGTCGTATGCCCCTCTATTGAGGATGTAGGTAGTTCTTTTCTCTTCCAATTCACCCATCACAGAAATACTCAGTTTGCTCGTGTCTTGATGGTTGATGAAGCTTAGGATGCCATCCAAATCGTCTCGTTCTACCCAAAGAATTGGCGTTTTTGCTGGTTTGGACACACTTACGTCTCCCTCAAAGCCTTTTTCTTGGGAGTTGTTAAAAAATGCATAGAGCTGGTAATATTCCTTTTGGGATACCGGGTCATACTTGTGGTCATGGCACTGGGCGCATTCCATCGTGATGCCGAGGATACCTTTACTGAAGGTGTTGGTTTTGTCCAACACATACTCGACACGGTACTCTTCTTCAATGATGCCACCTTCTTCCGTGTATTTATGATTTCGATTGAAGGCAGTTGCCAAGATTTGCTCTTTGGTAGGATTGGGTAGCAGGTCTCCTGCTAGCTGCCAAGTCAAGAATTTATCGTAGGACAAGTTTTTATTGAAGGCATGAATCACCCAATCGCGGTAGGGCCATTGGCTTCGGATGTTATCGTCTTGGTAGCCATAGCTGTCGGAGTAGCGAGAGATATCCAACCAGAGAATTGCCATTTTCTCTCCGTAAGCGGAACTACCGAGCAATTGGTCAAGTAATTTATCGTATGTGTTTCCCCCTTTGAATCCTGCATATTTTTCCAAGATCTCTAGGGAAGGGGGGAGGCCTGTAAGGTCAAGGCTTGCGCGTTTGATCAGTTCGAAGGAGCTTGCTTCAGGGTTTGGTTCTAGTCCTTTAGATTTCAATTTAACTCCTACAAACTGGTCGATTTCGTTGTTGCCCCAATCGGCGTTGGGAACTTTTGGTTTTTCTACTCGCGTAAAAGCCCAATGTGGTTCATAGGCAGCACCTTGTTCGATCCAGCGGGTGATCAACTGAATTTCGGTATCGGTAAGGCTGAGGTTTGATTCCGGTGGAGGCATGATCAAGCTCGCGTCAGTGCTTGTGATGCGGTGGTAAACTTCCGAGCTGAGCGGTTTTCCTGCTACGAGTGCAAATTTTCCAGGACTTTCTTTTAAGGCTGCAAAAGCACCTTCCTCCGTATCTAGTCGGAGGTTGGCTTCTCGCTTATTGGCATCGGGACCATGGCAAGAAAAGCACTTGTCTGAAAGGATAGGGCGAATATGGAAGTTATAACTCAACTGTTCTCCTTCCAGTAATTCAGGAGGGGTAGCGGATTTTTCTGAGCAACTCCAAAAGGAAACGATGCTCAAAATCCAAATAAGCCCTCGAATAAGGCTTGAGTAGGTCATGGGTTTAGGTGTTAATCCCAAAAAGTTATAAATAAAATGGGGATTTAAGGCAATAATTTTCGATTGGAATTTTGGAGGAACTAGGAAACAATCGGATTAATGCAGCTTTTTTTGGTTTTAATACCTACAAATTGTAGCCGTTTCTACTAAAAAACAGCAATTCCTTCCGTTATTTGCATGACGAATTCTTAGATGGGCAGTTTTTTGTGCTGCTTAATTTTTTTAATTGACTCGAGTAAAGCAAACAATGAAAAAAATTAAAACGATCTGTTGCATCGGAGCAGGCTATGTGGGAGGACCTACAATGGCTGTCTTGGCACTCAAATGTCCAGATATTCGTGTCGTGGTAGTTGATGCCAATGCTGCTCGAATTGATGCTTGGAATCACGATAATTTAAGTCTTTTACCAGTTTACGAACCTGGTTTGGCCGAGGTAGTTGCCGAAGCTAGAGGGAGAAACTTGTTTTTCTCCAAAGAGGTTGAGCAGGGGATTGAGGAGGCAGACATGATTTTTATTTCAGTCAACACACCTACCAAAACCTATGGGGAAGGGAAGGGGATGGCTGCTGATTTGAAGTGGGTGGAGCTATGTGCACGGCAGATCGCAGCAGTTGCTACCTCATCCAAAATTGTGGTTGAAAAATCCACCTTGCCTGTGCGCACCGCTGAGGCAATTAAAGACATTTTGCATAATTCTCAGTCTGGAGTTTCTTTTCAAGTCCTTTCCAATCCTGAATTTTTAGCCGAAGGAACAGCGGTACAAGACCTATTAAATCCGGACCGGGTATTGATTGGGGGAGATCAAAGTGCAGCGGGGAAAGAAGCAATTCAGGCATTGGCATCGATCTATGCTGCTTGGGTTCCCGAGGAAAAGATTTTGACGACGAACCTTTGGTCTTCTGAACTCAGCAAGCTTACTGCAAATGCATTTTTAGCGCAGCGCGTATCTTCCATCAACTCCATTTCAGAACTCTGTGAGGCTACGGGAGCAGATGTGGATGATGTATCCAAAGCGATTGGGATGGATTCTCGGATTGGACCAAAATTTTTAAAAGCATCGGTAGGTTTTGGTGGATCGTGTTTCAAGAAAGACATCCTCAATTTAGTTTACATCTGCAGGAGTTATCAGTTGCATGCTGTGGCCGATTACTGGGAGCAGGTAATTAAGATTAACGACCATCAAAAGGCAAGATTTGCGAAGCAAATCATCAAAAGCCTATACAATACGGTTAATGGAAAGAAAATTGCATTTTTAGGTTGGGCCTTCAAAAAGGATACCAACGACACCAGAGAGTCTGCGGCCATCTATGTGGCGGATCATCTCTTGGATGAGTGTGCTTCCGTGGTTGTTTACGATCCCAAGGTATCCAAAGAAAAGATTTATGCGGACTTGGACTTCCTAGAAACCCGTTCAAGTGAAGAAAATAGAAGCCTGGTGCAGGTTGTTGATTCGGCTTATGAAGCATGCAAAGATGCTGCAGCTGTGGCCATTTTAACCGAGTGGGATGAGTTTGTTGTACTCGACTGGGAGCAGATACATGCGGAGATGAAGCAGCCAGCCACCGTATTTGATGGTAGAAATATCTTGGATGCTGCTCGAATGGAAAAGATAGGATTTAGATTTCAGGGAATAGGAAAACCTGCCATTTAGTTTGGTGGTGTAAAAAATCTATTGGGACTTGTGTTCTGATAAATGAACCTCCCTTGACATCAAAAACAAGATTTGCCAAGTATCAAATTTGACTAATTGAAATAGCTTGTGAAGCCAATAAATGAAGTAAAGATTGCTGTAATAGGCTTAGGCTATGTTGGCCTTCCCTTGGCGGTAGAATTTTCAAAGAAGTATCCGGTCGTAGGATTTGATATCAATCAAAAGCGAGTAGGAGAACTGGTTTCGGGCCACGATGCAACCCTAGAGGTTGCGGATGCATCCCTTTCATCTGTTTTGCTCCTCTCCAATCCTCAAGTAGGTCAAAAAGGCTTATTTCCAAGTTTTGATTCCAAGGACTTAAGCGACTGTACGGTATTTATTGTGACGGTTCCTACGCCAACAGACAAGCACAATCGCCCAATTCTTATCCCGATGTTGAAGGCTTCAGAAAACATTGGACATTATTTGAAGAAAGAGGATGTGGTCATCTATGAATCCACCGTATATCCGGGAGTAACAGAAGAGGATTGTGTTCCCGTATTGGAGAAGATTTCTGGGTTAAAGTTCAATGTTGATTTTTTTGCGGGCTATTCTCCTGAGCGTATCAACCCAGGGGATAAGGTACACACCGTAGCACAGATTGTAAAAGTTACTTCTGGCAGTACTCCAGAAATTGCGGAATTTGTAGATTCCTTGTATCGCAGCATTATTACTGCAGGAACATACAAGGCTTCTTCGATCAAGGTTGCGGAAGCCTCCAAGGTAATTGAAAACTCACAGCGTGACATCAATATTGCCTTTGTAAATGAGCTGGCCAAGATTTTCAATTTGTTGGGTATCGATACCCAAGAAGTTTTGGAAGCTGCTGGCACGAAGTGGAATTTTCTAAAATTTAAACCGGGATTGGTCGGTGGACATTGCATCGGAGTAGATCCTTTTTATTTGGCTCAAAAAGCGCAGGAGGTAGGCTATCATCCTGAAATAATTCTTGCTGGAAGGAGGGTTAATGACAGCATGGGGAAGTTTGTAGCCACCGAAATCATCAAGTTGATGATGCGTAAGGATATCAAAGTCTTGGATGCCAAGGTGTTGATTTTAGGATTTACCTTCAAAGAAAACTGTCCTGATGTAAGGAATACGCGCGTAATTGATATTTACCATGAATTGCGAACCTTCGATATGGGAGTAGACGTATATGATCCTTGGGCCAATGCGCAAGAAGTGGAGGAGGAGTATGGCATTAAAATTCAAGTCGGTCCTGTCCTTCCTGATATTTCAAAGTATTCGGCAATTGTTTTGGCTGTTTCGCACGATGCTTTTGCTACCATGCCGCTACGAAAAAACGCGAATCAGGTCATCTATGATGTCAAAGGAGTGCTCGATCGATCTTTAGTGGATGCTCGATTGTAAGTAGAATTTACCTTCTAATTGATTGTTTTCAAAGCAGTTAGTATTCAGATAGTGGGTAGTAGATTGTTTTTGATCGAAGCCATCTCGTTCATTCCAGAGTAGCTCAATGAAAAAAAAGTTGACCACTAGAGTAAGTAGCTCAAATCTTTGCAATGTTTTATTTAATTTGCAGTATCTAAGAATCCGAAATGGATTACCTAACCGAAATCAATAACCTATAATTACGATGAAACATCCAATGTTCGCTCTTTCCTTGAGGAAAACCATGTTGATGGCAGTACTAGTCCTTTTGTCTATGGGTGCCTGTAAAAGCAAAAAGAAGGCTGTTGAGCCAGCTCCAGCACCTGTTGTAAAAGAAGAAGTGGTAAAGCCAACTCCAGCACCTGCACCAGTTGTTCGTTCTGCAGATGAAGTTGCAGTTGAAAAGCTCGAAAGTCAATTTGCTTCCATCGCATCAGCTAGCAATGTGACCGCCGCTAACCAGTCTATCCAGGAAGTATTGGCCATGTTTTCCAACCCGGAGACCCCAATTTTGGTTGTTATTCATGAAGAAGGTGGAGTTAAAGATTACGATGAGCCAACGACCATCAAGAAGTATTTGGAATACTTGAAAGACACCAAGAAAAACTTGAATTACATCTCTGATATTCGAATGGCAGGGGGTAAAGTGACTGAATTGGAACTTAAAAGAAAATAATCTATCCCCGAAACTATAGTTCATATGAAAAATACAGGAATTCTGATCCTAGGGCTATTTCTCGCTACAATGACAGTAGCATTTGCTCAGGACAATATTAGTCCAAGAAGAAAGCAAGCGATCGACTCCCTTGCATTGGAAAAGGTAAAAGACCTTTCCAAGTACATTTCCATCATTGGAAATAAAGAAACTCAGTTTTCTGAGGCAAACCGCGTAATGGATAGAGCTGAGGAGCTTTTTGCAACTGGTGCAGAAATGGGTGTTTCTTCCATAAACACGCAAGAGATTGCCTACTACAAAGTGAGAAGATACTTTGAGCGATTGATGGCCTTGAATTACGATAAGGTAAATATCACTTGGTACGATATCCAGTATGTTTCTGATTTGGAGAGACAGCCTGATGGACGATATGTAGGTGTAATTACTGTTTACCAGCGCTTTGAGGGTACCTCTATTGAAACTGGTATGAACTACAAGGATACGACCAAAAAGGATATCACCATTTATGTAGAGAAGAAGCAAACTCAAATTGCTGGCCGTACCATTGAATTTTGGGACGTAATGCTTGGCGATATTCGAGTGACTGAAACTTCCGCATGAGAAAAAGCGTACTGATTTTTGCAATTTTTATTTCCTACATCTCTATTGTCTCGGGGCAAGGCTTAGGCAGCCCCGGGACAATAAAAGATGATGGTAGATTTGCCGCCTCTACCAAACAAATGAACCAATTTTTTAGAAGGTTCAACGGAGAGGAATCCATAGATGGAACGAAGCGTTTTTATCCTGGTGATTCCCTTTACCAAAATGAAAAGTTACGAAAGGGATTTGTCTCCATACTTTTTGACAACCAATCTTCTGGCATCAATCCCGAGTTGAAATCTGAATTTATCACCAATATTCTTTCTCCTAACTATCCTCAATATTTGGTTTTCCACAAGCCAGGCTGGATTGCTGAAGTGGATGCAGTATTTTGGTATAAGGGTAAAAAAGAGAGGCTGACCTTTATTATGAAGATTCAACCTGAGGGCTTGGGTTACGAATGGGTCATTGATCAGGTGATCTTTGAACCCTTCAAAAACTTATTTAATAAGCCCGTTGGCTCCGCTAAAGATTTTCTTCATCCTCTCAGTCATGAGCTCGGATTCATGAATATGAGGAGGGCTTTTCAAGACTCAGAAAATCCAGAATCATTTACCCCAACTTCCTACACGCCAGATTATTTAGCAATTTTCCTTTTTGAGATGAAGCAGGATAACCTGCGATTTGAAACGGTTAATGGAGTGAAGTTTCATTTTTTTCAGATTGGAGGATGGTATTTTGAAGTAAATCAATTCAATAGACCAGGATTCAATACCGGTTGGTTAGTTTCCAATTTGATGCGATTAGGCCCAGGAGATAAAGAGACTTTATTGAAGTACATCTATGATCAGGATTAGTAGGTATACTTTTCTGTTTTTTCTTTTTTGTTTGTCATTTGTTGCTCAAGGACAAACTATAAAAGGATATTCTACGGAACAACTAACTGAATTATCCACTAAGGTGGAGGATCAGATTCGTTTCTTAGAATTCCTACTCAATACAGTTGGTAATTCTCAAACTTCTGCTCGTGATAAGGATGTGATCATCCGTGAGAGCTACCTGAAGATTTTCCAAAATGGGAAGGTTCAAGTAGAAGATGATTTAGTCTTTGATCGAAAAGTAGTCACCAATAAAGATGTTACAGCTTACTTTAGAGACCTTGAATTTTTTTACAAAAACATTGAGTTCAAATTCAAGATTCGTGAAATCAAGCCAGGTCAGAAGGAAAATGGCCAAGTATTTTTTTTAGCATCTTTAGACCGTACCCTTACAGCTACAGGTTTGAAAGGAGAGAAAATCTCAAATATCAAACCCAGATTTATTGAAGTAAACCTGGATGAAAAATCACAAGAGCTGAAGATTGCAAGTATTTACACTACCAAAATCAGTCGTGATGACGAGTTGAAAGCTTGGTGGACCTCACTTGATCCAGAATGGAAACTGTACTTTAAATCCCGTTTTCAGCTTTCCAAAAGTGATTCAGTTGATCTTGGACAGCTTTACAAATTTGTAGCGGTTGATTCCCTTAATTTATCTGGTAAATCGCAGATTAAGCACCTTAAACCTCTTTCTGAATTAAGGGATCTCAAGTTTTTGGATATTAGCCATACCGCTATTGAAGATCTTTCCCCGATCTCAAACATTACTTTTTTAGAAACCTTGAATCTGTCCAGTACTCCGACAGCAGCGATAAAATTCATTAAGTATTCAGACAAGCTTAGGGATTTAGATATTTCCAATACCCAAATTGAAGATATAAGTGAGCTGGTCAATCTAACTAACCTACAGGTATTTAAAGCATCCAATACAGCTATTCAAAGTTTTGCTGTTCTGAATCAGTTTAAGAATTTGAAGTACCTTGATTTAACAGAAAGTGGTTTCAATTCGATAGAGAATATCAAGGACCTAGCGGTTTTGGAAACGTTGTCATTAAGCAAAAACTACATTTTAAATTATTCACTGCTTTCAAAACTTGGTTCCTTGATCACTTTGGATCTTTCAGAAACCAATTTTGAAGATCTTTCTCCATTGTCAAGTATGACCAAACTTGTGCATTTGGATATCACTGCTTCTAATATATCTGACTTATCTCCTGTTGCTTCTCTAAAAAGCTTAGAAAAAATAGCGGCTGATGAAACAAAGGTGAGTCAAGAAGATGCAACCCTATTTGTTCGAAATCATCCAGATATCCTCTTAATACACCATGTAAAGGACTTACAATCTTGGTGGGAGAGTTTGTCCTTGGCTTGGAAAAGTGTGCTTATCAAAATCAATCCTGAACTTCAAATTGAAAAGCCCAAAATTGAAGTCTTAACGCAGACTTTAAATTTGTCCGAACTTAACTTGGATGATTCAGGAATTGAAACCTTGATGCCCCTTGTGAGGTTTGTTGCGCTTACTTCCATAAGTGTTTCTAACAATCAAAAGTTAGACAATTTACTTCCCTTGGAGGAGGTAAAGACGCTACGTCAGTTTACTGCAAAAAACACCAGTGTTCAGGATGGCTCTGGTTTAAAAGAAAATGTGCTGCTCGAACGAATTGACCTTGAGGGCAGCCCTATTTTATCAATAGCGGCACTCTCCAGCCTTCCTGAGCTTCGCTATCTGAATGTAAATTCTTCCGAAGTGAAGGAAATCGAATTCCCGGAATTTCTTTTAAGTAGACCAGATGTTTTGATTATTTATCGATCCGACAGCCTAGGTAGCTGGTGGGAAGAGCTAAATGAAGATTGGAAACAAGTATTGAGTGAAAAGTATAAACTTTCAGCTTCTCCAACCACAGAGGAACTGCATCACCTCACTTCTGCGTCTTCTTTAGCCTTAGAAAGAGTTTCATTTACGAGTTTAGAGCCTCTGACAATTTTTTCAAATTTGAGAAAGTTGACTGTTTTTGACGCGCCCATCATGATCTTGAGTCCTTTACGACAGTTGACAAAGCTCACTTCCTTAAAGCTTTCCCAGTTACCAGCGATAGATTATTTACCCATTGCAGGCTTAGTGGATTTGGAAGAGCTTGACTTATCCAACACAGGTGTTGAAGAGCTTATTGCATTAACTAAGCTGACCAACTTAAAGAAGTTGAACCTGTCGGGTACGAATATCAAATCGCTGAAGGGAATTGAGACCTTAAAGAAATTGGAGGACTTGGATGTGGCTAGTACAGATTTAAGATCCTTGAAAGCCTTGGAAGATCTATTGGGACTCAAAAAACTGACCTGTTTCAATACGCGTTTGACCCCTCGAAATATTGATTCCTTTAAAGAGTCCTTTCCAAAATGTGAGGTGCGCTACTATTAAGTGCATTAATTAATAGTAGACTAGGGTAGGGGGATGATTGATTCTTTTAATCTTTTTTTATTAAATCACTAATTGTAAAATCTGTGAAAATCGCTGCACTTATTCCTGCCCGCTATGCTTCCACTCGTCTGCCTGCCAAACTGGTTCAGGATTTAGGTGGGCTTTCTGTAATCCAGCGTACCTATCAAAGCACGGTAGCCACGGGAGTATTTGATGAAGTCTGGGTAGTTACAGACCATATCCAAATTCAAGATCAAATTTTGGCGATTGGAGGAAAAGTAATCTTGAGTAAAAAAGAGCATGAAAGCGGATCCGATCGAATCGCAGAAGCATTGGATCAAGTGGATGCGGACTTGATTGTAAATGTGCAAGGAGATGAGCCATTTCAAGATGCGAAGACCCTTCGGAATTTAGTGGCTGCTTTTGGTGACTCAGAAATAAGGGTAGCAAGCCTAATGTGTGTTTTGGATGCAGCTCAAGTTCAAAACCCCAATTTCGTCAAGGTGGTAGTGGATAAAAATCGTCGAGCGATTTATTTTTCAAGATCAGCTATTCCTTACAACAGGGAAGGGATTGAACTTACCTATTGGAGGCATATCGGAGTATATGCGTACCGCCGTGAGATTTTGCAAACTTTTACCCAATGGCCCAAGGGGAACCTAGAGGAGATCGAACTTTTGGAACAACTTCGATTGGTCGAAAGAGGAATACCTATTCAGATGGTAGAGACGACTCATCTATCTATTGCCATAGATACCCAAGAAGATTTGGATTCTGCTAGATTATTTATAGTTAAAAATTCAAGTAATTTTTAATTTATAAATACTTAATCAAATAAAAATTGTTTTTTTTATATAAAAAATTACAAAATATTGATTCTTTTTGTTTTGTAATTAAAATGTGATAAGAAGGATTTTTGACAAATTCCATGGGTTTCAAATTTCTGAATCAAAAAAACTTGACTAATAAATAGAGTTGAGTTTGATTGAATCAAACGTGATTATCCATAAGTATGCCAATGGTTCCATGGAAGTTTAACCGCTAGAATTAAGACTTTTCAGGAGGTAGTCCAGCGGTTGAAGTGCATTTATTTGAATTTTAAGCCATATTTAATTTATAATTGGTAAAAAATCTAATAAACATTTAATTAAAAATTAACACACAAAGGATTGTTAAGAATTAATTTTTGGATTCTTTTGTTTTCTCTTTAATAAACTAGTTTTTGTTTTACGACTCTTTTTAATATTTAACAAAATAAATTAAAAAAAAACGATAAAAATTTTAAAAATTATTTTCTTTTCGCTTTCTTTCCAGACTCTTAGAAAAAATAGCTTAATTCCATTCCCCCAAATTAGAAATCATTTTAAACTTTAAAACAAATTTATGGCAACTGTATTAGCAACACCAGGCGTTTACATTGAAGAAAATAGCGCCTTTGCCTCCTCTGTTGTTCCGGTAGGGACAGCTGTCCCAGTTTTCCTGGGATACACGCAGAAGGCGGCTCGTGGAACGAAGTCTTTATCAAACGTTCCAACTCGAATTTCCTCGTTTGCGGAATTTGAGCAATTCTTTGGAGGAGCTCCAAAGGTAAAATTTGAAATCAGCGCAGATGCGTCTAGTGTGAATGGCTACAAATTGGCCGTTGATGCTACTACAAACTTCTTGCTACATTCTGCTGTAAAATTCTTCTATTCAAATGGAGGAGCAGATTGCTACGTTTTGTCAGTAGGTGATTACAACTCTGGCATAAGTGCAAAAGATTTCAATGACGAAGGTACCGGTAAAGGTTTACCTCAAGTATTGAAGTATAGTGAACCTACTCTATTGGTAATCCCTGAGGCAATTTTGCTTGCTAAGGCAGAGTGTTTTACTTTGCAACAAGCGATGTTGAGCCACTGCGGATATGCTACAAAGAGCCGTTTCGCTATTCTTGACGTTTATGATGGAGCTAAGGAAAGAACTTATGCTGACGATGATGTTATCAATCAGTTCAGAGAAGGTGTAGGATCAAACTTCCTTCAGTGGGGTGCTGCTTACTATCCTTTTGTACAAACCACTATCGTATCTTCTAGTGATGTTAATTTCACCAACATCAGCAACACTGCTGATCTAATTGAAATTTTGTCAAAAGAGGTAGATGACGATTTGGCTGCTGATCGTATCAACCAAGCAAGAGCAACTGCAATCAAAGGTGAATTAGCTAAAATCGAGTCAGCTTCAACCAAAGAAGATATTAATTCCTTGCAAGCTACTTTAAAGGTAGTGAGTTTTAAATTGAATTCTATTCTTACTACAATCGCTGAAAGCTTGAATTTGCTTCCAGCAAGTTCTGCTATGGCAGGTGTTTACACTATGGTAGATAGTTCTATCAACGTTGCTAAGGCTCCAGCTAACCTTTCTTTAGGTTCTGTAGTAGGTGCAAGTGTTCAAATCACAAGTGATACCCAAGAGGAGTTAAACCTACCTTTGAACGGTAAGGCAGTCAATGCTATTCGTTCTTTCCAAGGAAAAGGTGTACTAGTTTGGGGAGCGCGTACTTTGGATGGAAACAGCCAAGACTTTAGATACATCTCTGTACGTAGAACAATGACTTTCTTGGAGCAAAGCATTAAGTCAGCTGCGGAAGGTTTTGTATTTGAGCCAAATAACACGACTACTTGGTCTACGTTAAATGCGACAGTAACAAACTTCTTGAGAAATCAGTGGCAAGGTGGTCTTTTGGCAGGTCAAAGTCCAGAAGATGCATTCTCTGTTGAGATTGGCTTAGGCACAACAATGACTCCAAATGATATTTTAGATGGATTGATGAAAATGACTATTAAGGTTGCAATCGTAAGACCAGCTGAATTCATTGTCATCACATTTGAGCAGCAACAACAAAAATCATAATCAACTACTTTACTAAAATATACTAATTATGGCAACACCAACCGCAGGAACAGGTGGAGTACAAGACCAATTTTGGCCCTTACCAAAGTTCTACTTCTCCGTTGATATCGGAGATCAGACCGATTTACCTTTTCAGGAAGTTTCAGGACTAGATATTGATGCTGACGTTATTGAATACAGACATGGAAATAGTCCAATACACTCTGTAATCAAAATGCCAGGATTAAAGAAATATGGTGACATTACTTTGAAGAAAGGTGTATTCACAACTGATAACAAGTTCTATGAGTGGATTTCTAAAATCAGCTTGAACACTTACGAGAGATTAACTGTTGTAATTCGCTTGCTAGACGAACAAGGAGCACCAAAAATGACTTGGACTTTGACGCATGCATTTGCTAAGCAAATCACTCCAACAGATATGAACTCGCAAAGCAGTGAGGCAGCTATCGAAACCATTGTGTTCACACACGAGGGACTAAGTATAGCAGCAGCATAATTGCTAGGTATTCCTATCTATACCCAGTACAAATCTCAATTATTGAGGTGCGTACTGGGTATTTTTTTGAATTAACTTTGCTTTTTTTACTTGAAAAACAGGAATCTTGATAGGTATGATTTCAAAAAGTTTAAATCGTGTTTTCAAAGGATTTTATCCTTAGTTTTAATCCTCATTTCTTGATTCTAACGCATTTATTTCTATTTTTGATCATGGGAAAGTCGATATTACAAGAGTTATTGGTGATTATTTCTATTCTCCTTCTTTCGGTAGTGTGCCTACCAATTTTTTTCCTGTTCCTTTGGTTAACTGATACAAGTAAGTCTATTTCTGATCTGTTGTTTTTCCCAATGATCTTAAGTGGAGTCGGTGTCCTTTTTTTTAGTTTGTATTTGGGTAGAATGGTATTTGTTTATTTGAAATCAATTAAGCCTTAATTAAAGAATTCACATGATTCATGTTGTCCTAGCTTCTGTAGTTTCCACCTTGAATGAATTCATTAGGAATGAATTGAATTTACAGGAGGATGTCGTCATTTTAACGAATGCAGTAGATTTATCTGGCAATTTGAATTCTCAAATTGACAACAAATTGTGTGTTTTTTTACAGAATTTAGATGAGGAGCGGGTGATTCGAAATGGTGGTTATCAATCATATGCTGGGAGTAATCCTCCCAAACATTTCAATTTGCATGTGATGTTTGTGGCTAATTTTCCAGATCCAAATTACCTTGAAGCGCTTCGATATATTTCATTGGTGTTGGAGTTTTTTCAAGGTACTCAAGTCTTTGATAAATTTAATCTTCCAACCCTGTCCACCAACGTGGAAAAGTTGAGTTTTGAATTTGTTAATTTCACTTTTGATGAGCTAAATAGTGTTTGGAGTATTTTGGGGCTAAAATACATGCCTTCAGCATCCTACAAAATTAAGCTTTTGAGCTTCACCAATAATTTAATACGTGAACAAGTTACTCCAGTCGGAATATCAAATAATAAAGGGAGTTCGGGTCCCCTCGGAAATAACAGATCTGAGGGTTCACAAGGAAATAATAGCTCTTCGGGAAATCAGGCACCTCCCATAGTTCCTAGGCAAATGAATCCAGTAGGTACTGTTGGATTAATAAAAGATATTCAAGATGATTTGGAGGGAAATCCAAGTGAGGGCCAAGTATCTTACTATGCAGCAGGAGAAGATCAAGATTCCTACAGAGCACCGAGACCAAAAATTCCTCTAGACTCAATCGGAAACTTGGATGCGGGCGAGGATGACTCTCAAGAAGATAACCCCGGAAATACGCAAGGTTCATCAGATCCTTCAATACCTCCAATTAGAGAGAGAAGGCCAGTTGATGACAATCAAATAATAAAGGATGTTGATGATCCTTTCTTGGATAATAATAGAAATAATAGTAGTATTGAGTAATTGGGGTTTTTCAAATCATACGGGTTTAGTGAAAATCATATCAATTTTCAATTAAACATTTTCTAGTACAAAGGATGGATAATCACCAGAATTCATATCGATTTGTCACCAAATTCACTGAAGTATTTTCGTGTGTTTTTCAGCATGGGTATTATGATGGTGAGATTTGTACCGATTTGAGTTTTCAACCCTCATCCCGTGCAAAGTTCTTACTAAGAAATTACAACTTGATATTTAAGCCTAGGCCTGGGGGATTTGTACTGGCAGTCAATTCTGACAAAGATTTTAGTAACCTTATTTACAGAGAACCTTTTGAATTGGATTTTGAGTTCAGATTCACCAATCCACATTTTTTTTCCTTTACGGTTCTTTTAACTAATCCTGAAATTCGATATTTGATAGACGATAATTTGGAGTCCTCTGTTCAACTGAGTGCATTAGAGGGGGTTTCAGATCCAGAATTGGAGAAGGCTGGATTGTCTGGGATAATTAAAGTTAAACACGATCCTAACTATCCTATTTTACCTCTAGTCGGTGGATTAGCCGATCGTTTTGTTCCAAGAAGTAAACAGGTTTTTTTGACAAATCGCTTGATTAGGCCAGTTTATATATGTTACTGTTCTGAAGAAACAATTCGACAGTTTGAAGGGATGATAATTGAAAATGAAGGTGAATTTAAGGGTAGAGTTGAGTTTGATCCTCCACAACTAATTACAACAGATTCAGGTTTAACGGCCTATAAATTTGTTTCTAAGCAAGAATTGCCAATGAGGTCAACTTGGAAAGGTTTCTTTAAATTATCACGTACCAATCAATTGGGTGTTTATAAGAAAACGCTCCCAAATCCAAGTCCGCAGAGCATTAAATTTGACCCATTTGTAAACAGTTATATTTCTGAAAATTTCGTAAAACTTTAAACTCATTTAGAAGTGGTGAGTAAATCATTCTAACTCTTGATTTTAGAATTCGACGTTTGGAATGAAGCTGCACTCAAGATGAGTAATATTTTCATAAGAAATTTTAGTACTAATTTAGTTCAAGGATTCAGGTAAAAGAGATTGTATTAAGCTATGGCAACAACATTGCGTTTTAGTGACCCCCCGGTATCCTATAATTTCATGGTATCACTTGCTCCCGCTACTACTACTAGTCCAATATCGATGGGGGCAGTTGCAAGTTTAGGCTTTGACGCTGCATTCACGCAAATTTCTGGATTAGGTGTGGAGTTGAGTGTTAATCCAGTAAAAAGCGGAGGGTACAACAACCAAGTTTATCACTTGCCGTCTGGAGTAAATCGAGGCGCTTTGACACTTAAGAGAGGATTGGCATCATTTGCATCTCCATTATTGCGATGGTGTTTGGATATGGCATCAGGTTCTAAAACTATAGAACCAAAAACCATTATAGTAATTCTTATGAATAAGAATCCAAATTTTCCACCAGTAATGACCTGGATGTTGTACAATGCAATTCCAGTAAAATGGGAAATTGATGAATTAGACGCAAAAAAATCGGATATTGTGATTGAATCCATACAAATAGTTTTTTCAAATATGGATGTTGTAGGAACATGACTTTGAATAGCAATTAGTTTAATGCTTTAGAATTATATGCCGGTAGAAATCAAACAGTTGATGGTAAAAGGAGTGATGGAGGATGTGAAAGATACTTCCAGTAAATCTTCTGCTCCGAGTATGGGTAAGGAGGAGGGCGGTAGCTTGTCCTATTCTGCGAAAAAACAGCTAGTTGATGAGTGTGTCCATGAGGTTATGGAGCGAATCAAAAAATTGAATGAATTGTAATGGGAAATCTTTCGCTCACAGCTTACGAAAAATTTGCAAACGGTCAGGCTAGCTCAGCGTTAAGTGGGGGTACCTATTCCTTGCAGCTCAATCCAGAAGATTTGTCTATAAAATATGATCAGCTCCCGGAAAAGAATGATGAACCTGCCTCGGCAGCAGGAATGCCAGTTAGTGAAAAAAATGCGGCTTACAACAAGCAAACGGTTGATGTCAAATTTACAATCGATAATTCAGGAGCGATACCCACTAAGCCTGAAAAAATTACGAGTTCTGGTGGATCAATAAAGGCCTCCATAGATCAATTTTTAAAAGTGGCGGTAAAGCCAACCAAAGCGACTCACCGCCCACCTTTTGTTAAATTACAATGGGGAAAATTTATACTCGTTGGGAAAGTCTTTGGCTTGAGTATTAGCTATACCTATTTTGATGTGGATGGGGAACCTATCCGAGCTGACATAAGTTTCTCTTTGGTAGAGGAGGTAGATGAAACGGTAATTAGTCGAGAGTTTCAAAGTCCAGATATCACTCGAATTGTCACTTTAAAGGATGGCGATACCTTGATTGGTCTTTGTGAATCTTTTTATGAGGACCCGAAGTATTACCTGCAAGTAGCCATCTACAATAATCTTCCCTCTTTTAGGGGTTTGAAAATAGGTAGTCAAATCGAATTTCCACCTCTAGAGAAATAATCCATGGCTGCGGCAAAATCCCCCGATGATTCTTTACAACTCGTAATTTCCTTTGAGGTGAAGGTAGGAGGTAAGGCCTTGCCTACGGGATTGGTAGTATTGAAGGTTCACGTTAAGTTGGAGGTGAATAAGATCGCTAGAGCTTATGTGTCAATTTTGGGAGGAAAATCCTATGAAAATCTATTCCCAGAAAGTGAGGAAGCTATTTTTGCTCCTGGTAAAGATGTCGAAATATCCATTGGATATGCGCAGAAAAATATCAAAGTATTTTCTGGAATCATCACCAAACATAGCCTTGACATTTCGACTAATTACCTAAGTTATTCTTCCCGAAACTTACTTTTACTAGAAGCGTCGGACAAGTCAATAAAAATGACTGTGGGTAAAAAATCCGAAATTTATGAGAAGAAAAAGGATAGTGACATCATTACCACCTTACTTTCTACTGCCGGATTGACAAAAACAGTGGCAGCGACAACCCTTACACATGAATTAATTTCAAGACACAATTGTAGTGATTGGGAGTTTATGCTCAACCGAGCCAAAGCCAATGGAATGGTCGTATTGAATGCAATGGGAGCGGTTACAGTTGAAGCACCTAAATCTTCTGGAACGGAAGTACTTACGCTTACCTACGGAAAAGATATTAAAACTTTTAGAGGTGATCTTGACGCAGGTAGCCAGTTGCAGGGAGTAGAAGCTATAAATTACGATATCTACGATGAAAAGGAAGTCAAACAAACAGGTGTAGATTCAAAGTTTGATATACCGGGAAATATTACGGGTTCAACATTAGGAAAAGTAGCTGCTGCAACAAAAATTAGTTTGAATGTCCCAGTGCCAGTTTTAACTCAAGAGCTAAAAGGGCATGCAGATGCATTATTAGCAGCGAGTAGGTTGCGAAGAATGTCCGGAGAAATGAGTTTCCGTGGCAGTACCGATGTAAAATTGGGATGCTATTTAAAATTGGATGGTTTCGGAAAGCTATTTAATGGACTGGTGTATATCACAGGTGTGGAACATCTGGTGGAAAATGGACAATATTCCACCAAAGTTTCTTTTGGATTAAAGCCAGAAGTTTTTTCAGCAAATCCACACGCTGAATTGAATTTACTTCCTCCGATTGCAGGGTTACATGTTGGAATCGTAAAAAAATTGGATGCGGATCCAGATAAAAAAAATAGAATTCAAGTAATGATTCCTGCTTTAAAGAGTACTGGAAGCGGGATTTGGGCAATGTTGGGACATTTTCATGCAGGAAAAAATTCAGGTAGTTTTTTTGTCCCAGAGCTCAATTCAGAAGTTATTGTTGGATTTATAAATGATGACCCAAGATTCCCAGTGGTTTTAGGTTCATTGTATAGTAAAAATAACACGACAAAAGAAAAGTTCACGGCAGACAACTTCATCAAATCCATTGTTACGAAAGGAGGAACTCGCTTGGAATTTGAGGATAAGGATAAGACCTTTAAAGTAATTACCCCTGGAAAAAACATGATTTTTATCTCGGATAAAGACAAGGGAGTGAAAATTGAAGATCAAAACAAAAATATTATAAAAACTTCAGCTACTGGAATAAGTATGGATTCCGACAAGGATATAAAAATTACTGCTAAGGGGAAATTAGAATTGAATGGTACCAAAGGAGTAGTTGTAAAGTCTTCTTCGGGTGATACTGAAGTTAGTGGAAAAAATGCAAAACTAAAAGCAAGTGCAAAGGTGGAAGTGAATGGAAGTGCTGGTGCAGATATCAAATCTTCTTCAGCTATAAATATTAAAGGATCAATGGTAAATGTTAATTAATTTACCTCAGATAATTTTGAATAAAGAATAGGTGCTATGGCGGAAGAAAAGAGTTTCTTAGGTAGAGGGTGGTCATTTCCCGTGACTTTTAATAAGTCTCTAGGAAAAGTAAATATGGTTAGTGACGAACTAGATATTCGGCAAAGTTTGCAGATCTATCTTGCCACTAAGCGTGGGGAGCGGCTTCTTCGTCTTGCTTACGGTTCGATAATGCACGAGTATATGTTTGAGAGAGCCACTTTTGGCAACTTAAATTTTCTATGTGAGAGTCTGAAAAATGATTTGCGTGTTTATGAACCAAGAATTATCGTACATGGAGTGGATGTCGATTCCAAAAACATTAACGATGGCATAGCACATTTTACGATTGATTACGAGATACAATCTACCAACGTGAGAGATAATATCGTTTATCCTTTTTATATATTGGAAGGCACAAATATACCTGAATAAGCATTTTGGAAAATCTAAGTGGTTTCAATACTAATAATTCATCAATGGCGCGTCAAAAAGACCCGCTAGATCCCCGATATTTTTTACCGGAGGAACGAACCTTGACTGATTTTCTAAAATTTATCAATCGCTTGTCAAAGCAGGTAAATTTTTTTGACGAACGACTTGAGGTAAATGGAGATTGGTTTGATTTTTTTATTTCCAATGAACTCTTCTTGCTTGCTGAAATTGAGAATTTTGATTTAAAGGCTGCAGAAAAAGAAAAAACTGCAATTCTCCTTCAGTTTGAGCGAAGCGATGTTCTAGAGGAGAAAATTCTACTGATTCAAAAACTTTTTGATCAAATCAAAATTATGCTTCGTGCGATAGACCATTGGTATGGCTTATCCTCTAAGTATAATAAAAAAAGAGAAAGTACTGGCCTTGAGAATGAGCTTGTTGGTGCTATTAGCTATCGTTGTAAGGCAGTTTATGAGCAATTGCTGTTTCTTTCTTCTGAATTAAAGCAATTAGAAAGTCCAATAGAACTATCCATTGAAGATTTACAGTTTAATCCGCTTTGGAATGCTTCAGAATCAAAAGCGCCAAGTATCGGATGGGGTGCTGAACTTTTGGATGCCAATTACCTGCTAAAGCAATTGCTTTTACTTCATAGACCGATCTTTAAGACAATCGTGAATCTTACTGAGCGTTCGAAGCAGCTTTTTCGAGAGAACCTTTCCAATAAACAGGATCATGAGCCGCAAATTGGCTTGATGATTGCTTTTTTTCATTTGTTTGGAGAGCTTCAGGAAGAGATTAATACGGTTCCAGACCGTCTTCTCACGTATTATTTTGAACGTATACTAGGGCAATCCAGAGAAAATCAGGAAGCAGACATTGTAAATTGTTATGCGGAGATAGATCCTGAAGTAGATCAAGTGAATATTCCAACTAGTGCTCGGCTAATTGCCGGGCAAAATGAGTTTGGCCAAGATATTATCTACCAAGTTCAAAATAGTGTTTCACTTTCTTCAATTTACTTGAGAAGTCTGTATACGATGTTTGTTTCCCGAAATAAGCTCATCGATCCAGGTACCCCGTTTCAAACTGTAAATGGGATTTATTCCAAGCATATTGCCTTAGATGGTGGATTGAAAGCCTTTCAAGCCTTAGGAGAGGAGCAGCGTTTTTTGGATAAGGCGGCTAAAACTATGGAGGAGGTTGATATAGGTTTTTCTATTTCTTCCCCAACCTTACGTCTTTATGGCGGCTATCGACATTTAGAGATAGACTTTATATTCCTAACTGAAAGTTATCAATACTTTTTGGCAATGCTCTTGTCCATTTCTAGGACAAAAAATCAATTGCCAGAGGAAGTTTTTCATCAGATTTTCACTGGCTCTTTAAGTTTGCAACATACCACTGAAGATGGCTGGTGCGAGGTACCTTCTTACGAGGTGCTTCCTCCAATGAGTTGGAATGAAAATAGTTTTAAACTTATCATCGATTTTGGACCAGGGCATCCAGCTATTACTCCTTATGAAGAGGAAGTACATGGGGAAGGTTTAAACTTGTTACAACCAGTTTTAAAGGTTCTCCTAAAAAATCAACATGTTTTTCACCCCTATTCTTTCTTGCAGTTTTTAGAATTGGAGCAGGTGAAAATCCTGGTTGACGTGAAGCAACTTAAAAACCTAAGCTTACAGAATAATTTTGGTTCTGTTGATTCCAATATTCCTTTTGAATTATTTGGCTCAACTCCAAAAGTTGGAAGTTATGTTTTAATTAGAAATGAAGAGATTTTCTCAAAAGATTTAGAGAGTCTCAAGGTGGGATGGTCCTACCATGGTCTTCCTTTAGGTGAGGATATGAAATCCTACTTTTCAGGATACCCTTACGGAATTGAAAACGATAGTTTTAAATTCAAAGTTCAAGCACTTTCTGACTATAGGTTTATGCCTAAGGATGAGAATAAATCGGTTATTATTTCTTTGTTTGAACAAAAAGACGGAAAAATTAAAACTGACCGGTACATCGATGATATAGACTTAGATGATTTAGAAATTCTACCGGATTACAATTTGAATAAGGCAGAAAGTGGGGAAATTTTATTCAATCAGGAAACTGGATTTTTGAAAATTGAGCTAGTTTCTCCAAACATAGGTTTTGGATTTGATGTGTACCCTACGGTTTATGCAGACCAGGTTACTAAGGCTACAAAGGCACAAATAGATAATCCAAAGTCTCCATTTTCTATGGAAGCACCAAATCAGCCTTTTTCACCCATGGTGAAAGATGTTTACATAGACTATTCCTCTTCCTCTGAGATAAACTTTTTGGGAACCCGATCTTTTTCTAATCAGACTAAAAAACAAGAAAATTTCATTCAAATCCATCCTTTTGGGAAGAAATTTTTGCTGAAAGACGGGATTGTAAATGAGAGTTCTTTTCTTCCGTTTCTCGAACTACAAGGTGCTTTGTACCTAGGACTTGAAACGAAGGAATTTGCAGAAGAATTTAGTATGCTTTTCCAAATCGTCAAAAACAAGGGTGATTTTCAAGGTGATCCCCCAAAGTTAGATTGGTTCTATTTGGCTAATGATAATTGGAAACCATTTAAGAAAGAGGATATTCTGTTTGATAGTAGCTTTGGGTTAACTCGTTCAGGGATTATTTCTTTTAAGAGTCCAAAAGACATCAATCTGAATAACCTGGTGATGCCGGATGGCTTGTACTGGATTTGTTGCCGTACCAAAGACCAGCAACCCATGGCTAGTAGTATTTCTGGGATTTATTTAAATGCATTTTCTGCAAAAGCCGTATTAGAAGAGGGCATGCATCATGACTCGGTACTTCCTGCGTTTAAAATAGAATCATTTCAGCAAGCTATACCTGGAATACTTGGTGTTACTCAGCCTATTCCATCTTCTGGGGGAAGGGATAAAGAAGAGAAAAACCATTTTTATAAGAGAGTAAGTGAAAGTCTAAAACATAAGTTTAGAGCAGCTACCTGCTGGGATATAGAAAAAATGCTGCTGCAAAAATTCAATTGGCTTGGGTTTGTAAAAGTTTTTGGAAATTTTGGCCAAGAGAATTTTGTGGATTCTGGCTCGGTCGTTGTCGTAGGAATGCCTAAAATTGAAGATAGGGATAACTTCTACCTACCCAAGTTGAATCCAGGCCAACTCAAAGAGATGGAAATTTACCTCAAGCAGGTGTTGAATTCTTTTGTGGATTTTAGAGTCATCAATCCTCAGTATGAATATTTGATGATTAAAGGGAAAATCAAATTTAATTCATCAGATACAGGACTTATTTTTAAGCAACTATACCATGAATTGTTAGTAGAAACCTGTCCATGGTTTTTTGAGGATATTTCTACTGCATTCAATCAACGTGAGACTAAAAGAGCTGAGATTTTGAATTTGATTACCAGTAGGTCTTATATTAAATTCTTCACAGGTTTCTCTTTGGCCCAGATGTATGAAAACGAACAAGGAGACTATCAGTTTGTGGATGGGGCCCTTTTAGAAGATGGGATGGAAACTGTATACGTTGGAAAGCCTTGGTCTATTCTTATTCCTTATCCATTAAAAAAGGTGCAGCTGGTCGAAGAAGAAAACTATCTTCCAGCCGAAGCATTTGATTTGGAGGACATGGTCATTGGAGAAAATCTAATCATTACTTCTGATTATACTGAACCCGTAGTAGAAATTATTGAAGAAGTAAAAAAGGTGGAGGATGAGACGTTTTATCACTTTAATTTTAAATTTTAGGTATGGCATTATTAAATAGACAATCCCTTATCAACTACTTTAAAAAAGGTAGTGCGCCTTCTGAAAGGCATTTTGCAGATTTGATTGAGTCTACTGTAAATATTGTAGACGATGGAATTTCTAGAGAAGGAGAAAATGGTTTTAGAATCACTCCAATCGGTAGATCCAAAAGGTTGATTTCTTTCTATAAAAATTTCAAGCAAATTAACCCGGAATGGAGTATCAACCTGGATAAGGAGCAAAATGGAGGATTAGCTTTCCAAGAGGAAGAAAAAAAGCCTTTGCTGGTACTTAAAAATGGTGGAAATGTAGGCATAGACGAGGAGAATCCGAAATCGAAACTTGACGTAAATGGTGTGATTACCTCTAAAGGTCGAGTGAGTTCAATGCTTGTTGGAGAGGTGCCGGGAGATGGAAAATGGTATACGATGATTGATCAACTTAAAGAGCCCTGTGCTTTTGAATTGATGGTCAAGATTGATGGCGAAAAAGGTAGTGGCCGTTATGCTTTATCCCATGTTATTGCCTTGAATACCTTCGGGGGGCCTTTATCTAGGGGCAGGATTAATGAGACTAACTCCTACTATGGAAGTTACTTTAATCGATTAAAATTCAGATGGTCTGGAAGTTTGTATAATTATTCCCTACAAGTCCGAACGGGTAGGCATTATGGATTAAATCCTACTTCAGGAGAACCTTTCCCAATTAAGTTTTCAGTTGGTAGTTTGCTTCCACTTTAATTGAAATTTTGTAAATTTCCCCACTGTGTCTAATTTTATCCCAAGCGAGCATTCCGAAAAACCTATCCTTAGGTACGATCTTCTATTTGAAGAGGGGTTATCGTATGTTCAAAAATATTCAGGAAAAATTTGGACGGATTACAATTACCACGATCCCGGAGTTACCTTTTTAGAATACCTCAGTTATGCATTAACTGATTTAGGGTATCGAACAAATTTCCCCATAGAAGATCTTTTTCTCTTTGGATCGGATTCATTTGATTCAATTAAGGAGAATTTACTTTTTGGCCCAGCCGCAGCATTCAGCAGTAGCCCGTTTACAGTGAATGATTACCGTAAGTTGATCATTGATCGAATAAAGCTTGTCGCTAATGCCTGGGTTGTCCCTATCAAGGGAAATAAAATGGGATTGAAAGGGCTTTTTGAAATATTTATCGAGTGTTCTGAAGAGTTGAGTGATATTGAGGTGCATTATCTCAAAAAGGAAGTAGCTGATCTTTTTTATAAATACAGGCTTGTAGGCCATGATTTGGAAGAGGTCTTTATCCTCAAAAAGGTTTACCTAAGTGTTGAAGGTGCAATTGTCATTGAATCAGATGCTTTGGGAGAATTGGTTATGGCCAAATTGTATGCGGCTTTAGACAGCTACATCAATCCCCAAGTGAAGTTTCATGATCCCATGAGGCTTTGGAATGAGAAAGGTATTTCTCCTGAAAACGTTTTTACAGGACCTCTACCGAAGTATGGATTTGTTTTTGATGAAGATTTAACCTCAAAAATTGATGCTATTTATATTTCTCGAATAAAAGAACTTATTCTCTCAGTAGAAGGAGTAAAAGAAATAAGGAACCTTCAACTTTTAAAAAATGGGCTTCCAGTATTTGATAATTTTGTACAATTACAAAAAACGGAATTCCCCAAAATCGATTATTTGGACGAACTCACTGATACTTTTGAAAGTAATCTAAAGCTTTTAAAAAATAATGTTACCTACGAGATAGATCCAATTATTACCAAGCAATTGATTTCTACAGAGATCTCCTCAAGCAAGAATTTTTATTTTCAGGAGCTTCAATATGAAGAAAAATTGCCACCTGGACGCTTTTCTTTAGAACAGCTTCGAACACATTTTCCGATTCACAACGAACTCCCGGCGTTTTTCGGGGTAGGAGTTACTGGTGTTTCCAAAAATGCTTCTCTAGAAATCCAATCTTCTGCCTTACAGCTCTCTGGCTATTTGTATTTTTTCGAGCAAATTATGGCATCCTATTTAACTCAGTTATCAGGATTAAGACAATTGTTTTCGATAAGAGATACATCCTCTACCTATTTTCATCAGTTGCCAACTGCCATACCGAATTTTGATAAGCTTCTTTCTTCTCAAGAAGAAGTAACTAGCGCATTGCATGAGTCCGCCGAACGAAGTGAAGAGTATTTGGATAGAAAGAATAGGCTATTGGATCATTTGCTAGCTAGGTTTGGCGAGAAACTAGATGAAACCAAACTTAGAAAAATTTGTCGTTCTTCAGATTTGGATTCTTCAGAGAATTGGGCAAAATCAATACTTCAAACCAAGATTAATTTATTGACCCAACTTATTGAATTGGGACAAAATAAATCCAAAGGCTTTGACGTAAAAGCGATGGAAATTTGGGATTGCTCAAATCTATCTAGCATAGAAAAAAGAATTGGATTGACTTTAGGCATCCAAAATATAATTCGAAGAAATATTTCGGCGCCATTGATGGACCATTTTCAAGTGGATAAGTCAAAAGAACAGGTTGGTAATTGGGAATTGGTAGATCTAAAGCTAAGCGGACAGAATAGTAAAGTGTATGCTTTGCCAGCAGCAAATTATGAGGATGGTTCACTGCACTTTTACGGCCAAGGAATATCCTTTGTAAAGGAAATTTTCGAGTTGTTGACCTATGAAAAAGGGATTTCTATTGCTCATTCAAGTGTTACTAAAAAGTACTATTTATTGATGAAGCAAAGGAAAGCCGAATTTCCCTCCTTATTGTTTCAATCTGAAAATCCAGAAGATTGTTCGGTTAAAAAAGACCAACTTTTAGCCAAAATCTCAGAACTAGACGTTCAGTCGGAGGGATTTCATATGATTGAAAATATCCTGCTTCGTCCGCTCGAGTCAGTTTCTTATTTATTTTCTTTTGTGGATCCAGATGGCGAAGAATTCATAGAAGGATTGTATCCAAGTGACATGGAAAGCCAGCGGTCCTTGGGAGAAGATCTCTTGGGCTTTGGTCTTCAAATTGATAATTACAGTATCGTAGAAGATGATTCCTCACTTACCTATTCTATCCTGATTTATAATTTCAGTCATGAACCAGTTGCGAGATTGAGAAATAATTTCAGCTCAAAACCAGGTGCAAAAAAAGCAATAGATCAAGCTATTCAATTTTTTCAGGATATACGTAATCGCTCTTTGGCTCCTGAATCAGTGATGGGAGTTAATGTAGTAGGGGGTGTGGGAAATAGTTTTCCAGTGGACTTCCAGTTTTCGGATACCTTGAGTTTCATTTTTCCAGAATGGCCAGTTCGTTTTCAAAAATCTGATTTTGTTCATTATTTACATGATCTTATTTCTGAAAACATCTTGGCTCACCAGTCAGCTAAAGTATATTTTGTCAATGTAATTGACCTCTATAATTTTGAATCTTTATACTACGAATGGTTGTTTTTGAAAAACCAGGATCAGCTAGACTTGAAGAAAATCGATGTGTTGTCCTTGCAACTCATACAGCTCCTGAGAGGTTTTAAAGAAGTTTATTCTACTATTCACCATGGCTAACCATGTAGTCAACTCTCTCAATTTTGAGATAAAGGTGGCTACCAAATCTAGTTTCGAAGTTGTCTCTAAGGAGATATCTGAATTGGTTAATCAAAGCTTGGGGAAACTTATTGATGAGATTTTTTCAGAGATTTACCCAGAGCAGCACCTTTTGGTAATTAATAAACTTGAAATTGACCTTGGTCAGTTGAGAGTTGACCAATTGCGAGGTGACCTCACACAAAAGTTTAAAAATCAGTTGACCATTGCTTTTAAGGAGCATTTAAAATCCCTTTCAGTTCAAATTTCTTCATCGGATGAAATCCCATTCCTTATTTTGGATGGATACATTCGTTCGGGAGTTCGCCCCCAGTGGTTGCAAGCCAGAGAAGCAAGCTTTCAGCAACATCTTGCCAGAGCTTTTAAAAAGAATCCCAGAAGATTTTCAACTAAGATTAGAGAGTATCTGAGAAACCCGACCTATAAAAAAAGGGTCTTGGAAAACTTCTCTGAAGGGATGCTGATGCAGAGTGTATTGGTAGAACACCCTCTCAATAGTGAAGTTCTTTCAGATGAGATTTCGAGATTGAGTGATTTTTTTAGACAACAGTATCGACATCTAGCTCCAAGTTCCAGTTCCATGTTATTTAAAAACATGTTGGTTGGAATCCTAATGTATCCACAAAAAATCAATAAGCTAAGCAGCTTCAGGGCAGCAGTAGCTTCGGAAATGGAGCGGCAGTTTGGAACATATGTAGCAGCATCGTATCAAGAATCAGGCTTTGCAATTGGGTACTCTGAAACTTCCCTAAGTCGGACCTCTAAACTGACAGCCGAAGTAAAGGAGAAACTAGCAATTGACCAGCGGACTGTAGCAGAAGAAGCTTTGATCCAAAAGTTTCAATTTTTTATGTTTCACGGATATACGCTTACAGATAATAAGAGTACGTCCTATCGGTATAGGAATATTAACACCTTGTTTTTAACCCTCTTAAGCCAAAATTTTGAAGATCTAGTTGAATTTTTATTGGCTTATGGTAAATCTGCTGCTATAAAAAGGAGGTTTTTAGATAGTCTATCCCAAGATGCTATTTTAGAATTTTTTGCAAAGGTGGCACCTCAGAAAAGAAAACTTTTGGAGTGGGTAGTGGATGTATTTGAACAAGTTCAAGAGGATTACCAGCCAATTAACCAAACGCTCATTCAAGTAAAGAAGTCAATCAATGAAATTACCTATGATTTATTCTTAACTAAGAATTTACAGTCAATTTCAGATGAAAATTACCTGCGGTTTTTATTTAAAAAGACCGCTCAAAAGTATGGAATAAGCTATAAAAACCTACTTTTTTTGACACTCAAGTCAATCTTTTCAAAAGAAAAAAAATACCGTGTTTTTAATTTCAGTCAAACCTTAGAAGATCTCTACGCCACAGATGTCCTTAAAAAGAAAGGATTTACAGTAGGGGATTTGATTTTCTCTTCTAAGAGATTGGAGGAAAAAGAATTCCGAGACAACTATAAAAATAGGATAATATACATTTCAGTTTTTTCAAAATTTTATATAGCTAATTATGGGTCCTTACCTGAAGGAGTAATTGCCTGGCTGCGTACTAAAGTTCATGCTACCCCATTAAATAGTGCTACACAACTTATTGCGCTCTGGAAAGAATTTGTAAAAAAATTCAAGCTGAAGGATGAAACCCTCTCTTTTTCCGCGCTTTTGAAGGAAAAGGGAATAGAGGTTTCTGGTGATTTATTCAGGCCTTCGAAGGTAAGTGATGCACAAGAATGGAAGGCTAATATTAAAAGTAAAGAGGAGATAATTTCTTTATTTTCAGGATTTTATACCCAACAATACGGAGCATTACCTGAAGCAGTAACTAACTGGCTAGGTGCCAAAGTACAGTCCATCTCTTTGAATGGTCCGACACCACTTTTAAAACTCTGGAAAGAATTTGTAAAAAAATACAAGCTGAAGGATGAAACCCTCTCTTTTTCCGCGCTTTTGAAGGAAAAGGGAATAGAGGTTTCTGGTGATTTATTCAGGCCTTCGAAGGAAAGTGATGCACAAGAGTGGAAGGCCAATTTTAAAAGTAAAGAGGAGATAATTTCTTTATTTTCTGGATTTTATAGCCAACAATACGGAGTATTACCTGAAGCAGTAACTAACTGGCTAGGTGCCAAAGTACAGTCCATCTCCTTGAATGGTCCGACACAACTTTTAAAACTCTGGAAAGAGTTTGTTAAAAAATACAAGCTGAACGATGAAACCCTCTCTTTTTCTACTCTTTTGAAGGAAAAGGGAATAGAGATTTCTGGTGATTTATTCAGTACTTCGAAGGCAAGTAATGCACAAGAGTGGAAGGCCAATTTTAAAAGTAAAGAGGAGATAATTTCTTTATTTTCAGATTTTTATAGCCAAAGTTACGGAGCATTACCTGAAACAGTAACTAACTGGCTAGGTGCCAAAGTACAGTCCATCTCTTTGAATGGTCCGACACCACTTTTAAAACTCTGGAAAGAATTTGTAGAAAAATACAAGCTGAACGATGAATCCCTCTCTTTTGCTGCACTTTTGAAGGAAAAGGGGATTGAGGTTAGAGGCTTAATCAAGCCTTCAAAGGTAAGTGATGAAGTAGAGTGGAAGACAAATTTTAAAACTAAAGAAGAGTTAATCTCCTTATTATCTAGTTTTTATAAAGAGAATAACAAAGATCTGCCAGTCGCTGTGACTGACTGGCTGGGCATCAAGGTCAAATCCATTTCCTTGACTAATCCTACTCAACTTTTAGAGCTGTGGAAGGAATTTGTAAAAAAATACAAGCTAAAGGATCATACCCTCTCTTTTTCTACTCTTTTGAAGGAAAAAGGAGTTGAGATAAGTGATTTGATTCGGACTTCGAAAAAAGGTGAGGAGCAAGAGTGGAAGGCAAACTTTAAAACTAAAGAAGAGTTAATTTCTTTATTATCAAGTTTCTATAAAGAAAATCACGCAACAGTCCCCGTCGGTGTAGTGGATTGGCTACGGGTCAAAGTACAGTCCATCTCTTTGACTAGTTCGACGCAAATGCTTGAGCTGTGGAAGGAATTTGTAAAGAAATATAAGCTTAAGGTGGACAGCCTGTCCTTTTCTGCTCTTTTGAAGGAGAATGGATTTAAAGTTGGTGATTCGATTCGGCCAGCGAAGAAAGACGACGAGCGTGAGTGGAAGTTAAATTTTCAAAATAAAGAGGAGTTAATTTCTTTGTTTTCAAGTTTGTACCGGGAACAGTTTGGATCACTGCCCACGGAAGTATCTTCTTGGCTTCGAACTAGGCTAAAAGACCTAGCATTGAATCAATCTTCATCCCTTTTTGAGCTTTGGGAGGACTTCGCCCAAACTTATTCGCTTCCCGTGGGAGATCTATTGATTCCTAGTTTAATGGAAAGAAATGTGAATCCTAGCATCAAATTGACTGTTGTTGAATTTAATTATTGGGTTAAAAAGTACAGTATACAGGGAATTTATCCTTCCAAACCTACTGATGCAGTCCTACTACTTTCCTATTTGCTTACCCATAAAAAAGTGGTTTCTATCGATGTTGCTAAAAAAATAGCTGCTGGATTATTGATTTCACTCGCGAGCAGTAAGGCAGCGTTTATAAAGGTTGCAGAGCTCATTCGCCCAAGATTAGCTACGTCTATTCCTGGATTTATAGTTTGGATTGAACAACTGCTTAAAGAAAATAATGCGGAGGCATTGGAAGGTAGGGTCTACATCTGGCTTTACCATCAATTTATTTTGTCGCCTTCAAATCAACTCACTGTGGCCTCTCTCCAAGATAAGGTCAGTCATTTTTTGCAATTGAATAAAGATGGGGCAAGTTGGACCGACGCCAATGGATTTATAGCGACATCGATGCGGATGTCCTCACAAAAAAGAAGGCAGCGAAGTCTTTCTTCGAAAATGATTGCCCGAATTTTTTCCATTTTAGGAACCCGGGAGGTCTATGCAATTTTCTCAGAGGCCAAAAGGTATGATGAAGAAATCCTACTTAAACTGCTGATAAATAAATACTCCAAGTCTTTTTACCAGCTGCTTGACACGCATCGATTCAACTCTGAATTTCAAGATGCAATTCTTGTGCAGGCCCCCAAATGGCTTAAAAAGCAAATTATAGATTATTTACTCCAAAGATCAACCTTCGATTGGAACAGCAGCCTCTCCGCTATAAAATCCTATTTTGAAGAAAATAAGTGGATTAAGTTGGATGGGGCTTCATTTGAAAGCCTTATCGAAATCACGCTATGGAGGCAAATTTTTGACCCAAATCCTGTGGGCTTGGAGGAGCTAATTCTAGAGCTTTTAAATAAAGCGATGGATTCACGCTTGCTTACTCCGAAGTTTTGGAAAGATTTAAAAGTTTATGTCCAGATAGGTAGGCAAGCAAAGGAGGATAATTCCATTGTTTCCTTGTCAAAGTTGGAAGGTTTGGATGGTTTTGAAATCCTTGTTTCCCGAACTGGTTTTCAAAAGGAGGAGGCCTCAATTTTACCAATATTAGAAGGGTTGGTCTATGATGCAGTTTTTCCAGTTGGCCACACCTTTGAAGGAAGTCCTGCCGAGGAATATGGCGAATACATCAGTAAGCTAGTTTTGGAGAATAGAAATGAATTTTTGAATCTATTCTCCAAAGTAAAGTCTCCTATTTTAAGTAGAAGATTCATTAACCTATTGGAATATAGGGGATTACTGTTGCTAATTAAAGAGAAACACAAGCGAGATAGTTTGGTGATTTCAGTGACCCAGCTCGAAAGAATTGTGAAGGCATTCGGGGTTAGAGAGCAAGGAAAAGTTGAGATTTTTTTACGAGCCTGGCTTGTTTATCTTTTTCATTCAGGTACGACCCAATTGCCTGCTGCCAAACTTGTGGGAGCAGTGGCTGCACTTTTGTTGGAAGAAGGTATTTTAGATAAAGTAAATCTTGACCTCAGCAAAAGTTTCGATTCTTTAGCTAGTCTGTTTAAATGGACTGAGGCAGAAAAAAAGTATTTCTTTGAATTGGGCCAAAATTGGGCAGATGAATCACTTATTTCTCCGCTATCTTCTGAATTAGCAGGGGAGGATTCCCTAGTAGCCTATTTGAGGCAAGGTCAGGATCCATTTTTAAAGCAGATGAAGGGGAGTGGTTTTTTCACTATTTGGTTGAATTTGTTTTTTGAAATAGCCTCATCCGCTTCCATAAAATCATTTGTAGCGCTTTTCAAGAATAGCTTTTATGAGAATAGTTACTATGCGAATAAAAAGTATGAACTATTCTTTCAACGTTTCTTTCAATTAAAAGAGGGATATGATTCATTTCGACAGGCACTTGTTTCGGACCCCAAACTTTGGTTAGAGTTTCGTAAGAACAATCCCAATCTTTTCAAGGAAATAGAACTAGGGGTTGAGGCAAAGAAAAAGCCGATGACACTTCTAGAGCTTCTTCAATTTTACATCAGTTATGGAGCGCTACCCAAAGAGGAGGGTAGTTTGCAAGCCTTTGCCAAACGCTTGATTGGCATAAAAGGTGCTGATGTGGATAAAGTTCGAAAACTATTTTTGACGAGCCTGGTAGCTACCAATAAAAAGAAAAACTTGCTAAAGCTACTTCGTTATGTAGATGAGAAGTGGTTTTTTGAGCTTTTGCATCCTAAGCTCTATGTCGAACTGGATCACTTAGTTGAAGAAGTGAGGAGGAGGACGGGTAGTAATCTTTATGCAGATTTGCGGATTCTGGATAAAGTAGATCGGATTCTGTTTTTTGCGGAAGCTTTTTCCAAATATGGACTTCCTTCCAAGCATGTTATCGAATTTATTTTACCCATTTTCGAACAGTGGATGGAGACTAAAACTGCTTCCGTGATCGCTGCGATATTTATAGGGTCTGAGCCCAAATCTGAACTATTAGTTTTGATCCAGCATACCAGCCGAAAGGTGAAAAAGATTATTGAGGAAGAATTGGAAAAGAATGAACAGGAAGTAGAAGAAGAACCTGTAGTCCCAGAGCCTGAAGAACTTGATTTTGGAATAGGAGTTTCCGTTTACAATGCAGGTATGGTCTTGTGTTGGCCATTTTTCGGTAGATTCTTTGCCGCACTCGGGTTGGTGGAGCAGGGGAAATTTAAAGGGCAGCAAGCTGAAGAACGAGCAGTGCAATTGCTTCAATACTTGGCAACTGGGCTGACTGAGTTTGAGGAATGGGATCTAAGTTTGAATAAAGTATTGTGCGGTGTCCCCATGAATACCCCAATAGCGCCTAGTTTTGTAATCACTTTAGAAGAGGAGGAGATGGTGAATAAACTGATTAATGGTACGATATTCAATTGGGAAAAAATGAGAGGTACTCGATTAGAAACGTTTAGAGAAACCTTTTTTATGCGTACAGGAATGTTGTACGAAAAAGATAACCGTTGGGAATTGATTGTAGAGCGTAAAGCGTATGACTTACTTTTGGATACGCTGACTTGGAATATTACCATGATAAATTTAAGTATGATGAAGAAAAGATTGAATGTGCAATGGAAATGAAAGCGGATACTGAAAAGTTGATACGACCTATTTTGCAAGATCTTGCTTGGTTAGAATCTATCTTGGATCTACGTATGAATACCTATTTTGAGGATTCAACTACTGAGTTTATTTTCCCAGATCCTCCTACCTGGCTGGGAGAAAAGACTCCTTATTCCCAATTTATTGGTGAGCACAAATTGAATTTCACGGAGCGGGTTGTGTTTTTGATGAGTATGGTTCCTATACTCAGTCCTCAATCTTTTGACTGCTTTTTTATTCAGAATAAGTCCATTGGAAGACCTTTTTCAGAATTTGGTGGTTTGGAGTCGAAGTCTCATAAGGGATTCATTCCTACTGTGGAAACCGCCAATTTCGTCTTAAATGGGAAGGATATATTTAAAAGGCTTGATTTGTACAAGGTTTTTTCGGAAGATCATTTTTTCTCTAAGTTTCAAGTGCTCAGTTTGAAAAAAAACTCTGAAACTGAATCGTTTTGGTCCAATAGCTTGCAGGTAAATGAAGATTTTTTTTACCACCTGATTTCAGGAGAAAAGTTGGCACCAAAGTTTTCCTCAGAATTTCCAGCCAAAGAGATTACTACTCGATTGCAAATCAATGATTTGGTACTCAATAAGCAGTTGATGGATGAGTTGGGATTAATTTTAAACTGGATTCAATTTAGGGAAGAGATAAAATCCTCTGAAAAATTGCGAAAAAGTTTCAGAACAGGTTATAGAGCCTTGTTTTATGGTCCCCCAGGTACAGGAAAGTCCCTTACAGCAGCCATACTTGGTAAAAGTAATGATTTACCCGTTTACCGAATTGACTTGTCTCAAGTTGTATCGAAATACATTGGTGAAACCGAAAAAAACCTTTCCAGGCTTTTGGATATAGCAGAGCATAAAAATTGGGTGTTATTTTTTGATGAAGCGGACTCCCTTTTCTCTAAGCGAACAGAAGTAAACGATTCGAAAGATAAATATGCAAATCAGGGCACTTCTTACCTTCTTCAGCGGTTGGAAGAATACGATGGATTAGTCATCTTAGCTACCAACCTTCGCCCCAATATCGATCGCGCATTTATTAGGCGCTTTCAATCCATTCTCTATTTCAACCTGCCTACTGTAGATGAACGGATTATTTTATGGGAAAATGCGTTGAAAAATTTTACGATTGCCAAAGATGTTTCCATAAAGAAAATAGCAGAGAAATATGAAGTTTCTGGTGCATCTATTGGTAATGCCATTCAATTCTCTTGGTTGAGTTCTAGGCGAGACCATAGAAATGAGATTACTGAATTAGATATTGAGGCAGGGCTATTGCGTGAAATGGCCAAAGAAGGTAGGGCGGTAAAATAGCGAGTATCCGAAATCATAATTGAATTAAAGGAGTATTTTCTCTTTAAGAAACCTTAGATTGAGATAAATTTGAACCAGTGAGTCACCTAGTTAGTTTAGCCTAAAATGTTTGATTATTGCTATTGGCCGGAAGGATTAGAGGTCGAACTCAAAAAGCAACTTGATAATTTCCACCATCAGGCTCAAATGTTGATTGATGGGCAGATGTTTTTGGAATTAGCGAATAAAATACTCAAAGCGCAGGTCGCTGGTAAATACTTTGAGCTTATCATTTTATTGCCCAAGGGATATAGGACCCTTGAAAATGCAAATTTGTTTCACCGAATCACCCAAGCAGGTGCTAAAGTTGGAATAATTGAAATCACCGCTTTTGACGAGGAGGTAGAACAGTTTTCCATTTTTGACAATAGTTTATATTACAGCACGAAGCGATTAAACGGTGAAGTAGATTTTACAGAATTTTTTTTCAAAAAGCATCAGGATTTTGATAATCTGATGGATGTCAGCCGTCAGGTCAATTCGTATTCACAGGAAATTAAATTGACTTTTACTGCACAGAAATATTTTGCGATAAAAGGGGAGGAGATAAGCATCTTTTGGGAATCCACGAATGCAAACTCAAATATCTTGACCCCAGGTAACCTGATGCTTGACACCAAGGGCGAGGAGCGAATTACCATTGAGGAAGATTCTTTGCTAACAATTACTTCCAAAAATGAAAAAAGTAAAACTTCTTTGTCTATTTTTATTAAGTGTATTGAGGTGGATCATTTGAGGTTGTCAATTTCGATTTTCAACAAGGAAATTGACGATTACATCCCAATAGAATCTATCTCAAAAAACAAAGAAATATTTGCAGTATACCTGAGTGATGTAGTTAAAGTTGAATGGGTTTGTAAGCCAGGGACGGCTCTTTTCGAATCTCGTATGGGTAAATTGAATAATATTGGAGTCCACAATTTTGTGTGTTTAGAAAAAATGAGTTTAAATTTTGAGATGCATATCTCAAATACAATTACACATCAAAGGATAGAATTTTATCCTGTGTCTAGAGATGGTGGTGATTTAGAACAAATTTCCTTTCAAGTGAGTGCGGGTCAGTCAATAAAACCCGATAATACAGAGTTGAAATCCTTACAAAAAGAAGCATCTTTTTTAACTAGACTATTATCAATATTTAGTTCAAACAAATAAAATGGGATTTGGGGCTTTCTTTTTATTTTGTTCAGGAGTAAGTAAACCGGTTTTGGATAAATGTCCAGATACCGAAAAAATAAAGCATGTCAGTATCGGGGCTTCGGTTTTGTTTACTGGCATTCTAGCCATGCTTTCTTCCTATTTTGCATTTAGTCTTATTTTTGAAGCGTATTTTCTGAATTTTTTTCTGGCGTTTTTTTGGGGCTTGATTATTTTCAATCTTGACCGATATATCGTTGCCACGCTTAGAAAGAAAGGTGATTTTTTCCAAGAGGTGCTTCAAATTAGCCCACGTTTATTTCTATCGGCCCTAATTGCATTGGTGGTTTCCAAACCACTTGAACTACAGCTTTTTAAATCTGAAATTGAGCAAAATCTCAATGAACAAGTAGTTTCGCGAGTTGCAATTGCAGAACAGGAATACGCTACTGCTCTTACAAACATAGATGTGGAAAAGAAAAAGTTGGATGTACAACTACGCGAGTTTTTTGACTTAAAAGAGTTTTACTACCAAGAGTACAAATGCGAGTGTGATGGCACCTGTGGAACGGGTAGGTATGGCAGTGGAAAAGAATGCGAGCGAAAGCAGAAGAAGTACGAAGATTTTATTCTAGAGTATGAATCCAAAGAGCTTGACATTCGAGAAAGTAAAATGGCTCTTGAAAAAAGTAAGGACGAGAAATACAACTTATTCCAAGAGGATAAGGAAAATATAAAGGCTAATTTTTCCTTGGGATTGCTTGCTAGGCTTCAGGCATTGCATAATTTAGAGAGTTTGGCCCCTTGGATGATCACCTTGATGATTCTTTTTGTTGAAATTGCGCCAGTTTTGACTAAATTGTTTTCCTCAAAAGGACCCTATGATGATTTTTTGGCCTTAGAGGAAAATAATTTTAAAATGGAATACATCAACAACATGTACCAAACTGGTCATCAAGTAGAGCAAGGATATTCCAGTAAGTTAAGAGAAGTACAAAGTATTAAAAAGGAGCTTCTTTCAGATAAACAAAAGAAAGTTCAAGAATTGTATAGGGACCTTGGTAGAGAGATTACCAAACAAATAAATAAGTAATGATATCTTCCAAATTTGCTCTCTTAGTCATTTTTTCAACCTTTTGTTTTAATTGCAATGTGTTGATGGCGGGGGAAATTCTACCTCAGGGAGCTACATCATCTCTTAGTATTCAGGATACCGTACTTTCTCAAACTTTTCAATCTGAAATTGATTTTAGCTACTTTATTGCGAATGAATTTGGAATTACAGAAAATATAGAACAAGAAAACAAGCAAAGAATAGACAGCTTGTATCAGGTCCTTAATAAGGATAAAAAAATCCTAATCCCTAAAAAGGACCTGATAGATTTTTTAGGATATACACTTGAAGCTCCAGTTGCAAAGGAGGTGGCTTCTCAGACGGTTTCAATAGATTCAAAAAGTAAAGAATTCCGATTGGAGCTGGAGGCGATGGAGGGTGATTTTTTTAGACTTAATTATTCAGTGATTAAGGGGCTCATTCAAAGTATTGGACCAGCAGCCATGGTAGATGTATTACTCAATGAGGTAAGTGTAGCCCGATCCTTAGCGAAGAAAAGAGGAAAGTTTGTTGAATTAGAATTTGAGGCGCTTACATCAGGGAAGTTGGAAATTGTGATACGAAATGTGGGTCCTTTACCTGAAGAGGGGAATCTGCAAGTATTTGTGACTCCCAGAAAAGAGCGCATCAATTTGAAAGAAATAAGGAATAAGGTTTTAGTTAAGAAGATGGAAGAAACCGTAGTCCAAGACACGATATTTCAAACCATTATAGATCAACAGGTTGTATTGGCTCAAAGGGCCAACCTAAAAGGGAGCTCTTTTTTTCAGCAAAAAATTGATTTTAGTTCCGATCAAGAAGTTTTAGGGTTTTCAGTCTTTTTTTATCCGTTCTCGGAAAAAGAAAATCTTCAAGTTTTCAGGAGAGAAACCTACCGAGAAGATCCATTAGAAGACTTTTCCTCAAAGGAATTAGTTGGAAGATCCTTTACGTATCTACCTGAATATTCGATTCCTTTCCTAACATACACCGTCACCGACGACAATTCGAACGTTTTGTGGTCTAATAATTTGGATTCTTACCTCACTAGTTGGGGAATAAGCCCCAATAGTAAAGGTAATTACGCATTTTTTAAGGCTAAGGAAAATATGGCAAATACCGCTATCTTGGTAAGATTTTTGAATTCTTCCGAATTATACGATCTGGATTTTGGATTAAAAATTGTCACCCTATCTGTCAAAAGATTTAAAATCAAGCAGGAGCTTGATGTTGAGGAATTTGAAGAAACTATACTGTTGTCTTTGCTATGAAAAATGTTGATTTAAAGAACCTCTTCCTTTTTGTTTTTATTGCCTTAACTGTTGTGGCTTGTAAAGAAGTGGCTACTCTACAGTCAAGCACTAGACGGGTATCTTCAGAGCTCAAAACCATTCAAAATAGCTCAAAGAAATTGATGGGTTTTTTGGGTATCAATGATTCTTCAGCGCAGAATAATGATAGTTTGGCGAATTCTTATGCACCCATAAACCAAAAGGTTTTTTTTAATAAATACGACTTCCTTTACGATGCACTGAACGGAAATAAGACCAATCAATACCTGCACTCCTTAACCTATGATTCCACTACTGAATTGTATATAAATCAGCGTATTGACAAGCGGTTTTTGAGAGAGGATACGGAGGTTTACACCTGGTATCCTTATTGGATGGGGGATGTTTGGAAAAGTTATGATTTCAATCTGATTTCTAGTATTTCTTTTTTATCCTACAACATCGACCCAAAAACAGGAAGCTATTTGAATCCCGCTCAAATAAAACAGTGGAGAGAAACGGATTTATTGGATTCTGCAAAGATTCACAAGACGAAAGTCCTGCTCAGTTTGGCATTGGAGGGAGAAGAAAATCACCTCGAATTTCTCAAAAATGAGAAAGCATGGACTACCACGCTTGACTCAATTACAGTTTTGCTGAAAGAAAGAGATGCTGATGGAATAGAGGTCGAGTTTATAGATATACCCATAGATCTAGAACCCAAATTCTTGGAGTTTGTTGCAAGTCTTAAAGACAATTTAAGTTATCGTTTTCTTACCAAAAAGTTGACTTTATCCTTAGTGATCCCAGCAGCTCCTGATAAATTCCCATTTGACTTAAAGAAGTTGGATGAGTCTGTCGATTTATTCATTGTCAAGGGATTGGATTACCATGAGCAAGATGGCACTGTGGCTGCAGTGGCTCCTCTAAGAAACGAAACTCCTGGTGGTCCAAGTTTGGAAAATACCATGCTCACTTATCTAGCTAGGGGATTGAATCCAGAAAAATCGATTTTAGCGTTGCCTCTCTATGGATCTCAATGGTCAGGGACTTTTGATCCAGAGGAAGGATTTTACACCACTAATTTTGAAAGAAAAGTAACGCTTTCTGAAGTGAATCGAGTCTTCCAGTCCAAAGACAGCATTTACAAGATTGAGCCAACATTGGATGAGACTACAATGACCCAGTATTTTTTCTTGGAGTTTCAAGACAATACCTCCATTGAGGGCTGGTACGATGATTCGTTAACGTTATCAAAGAAAATGGATTATGCCTTGATTAATAAGTTTAAAGGGGTAGGCTTGTGGGCGCTGGGATACGACTTGGGAAAAAATGAGGTATGGGAGGTAGTAGCAAAAAAATTTACTGGAAATAAGGTCCTTATCAAAGATCCAATCAAAGAATTGGATGGTTATCCACTGCGGATCTCCTCTTTTTTTCAAACTTACAAAACAATATTCGTAGTTACCTTCTCATTGATGACCCTTGCGATCGTTATTGGATTGGTCATTGCCTTTTCAGATTGGCGATTTAGAGAAACTATTTTGGCAAGACAACTCTACAGAGTAATTACTTTATCCTTTTTTTGCCTTCTATTTCTTGGAATTTTCAGCTTTTTTGGATGGTTAGATACTCAAAATTGGGGATTCTTTCTGTCATTTATTGTAGGGGCAGTTTTTTACTATTTGGTGGAGCGATATGGGGGAATGTTAAAAATTAATAAGCCATAATCTAAAGATGAACAAAATCACAAAAGAGGTTCTCTTTTTCTTTCTGTTTTCCTACATCGCAATTTGGATTTGTTTTCCTGTCCTCATTGTTATGGATCCTAAGGCTTCAGCCCCCATTTGGAGTCCTTTGGAAGAGGTATACCTCATTCAGCTCTTCTTTTTTGTGTGGATGGTGATTCTATTCGCATTGTACGCGCTTCGACTAGGAGTTTTTTTTGTAATAAAAAAATTCGAATAATCAATTAGTTACTTTCCTTTTTTCTTCCTTACCTCATTTCCGTAAAAATAATCTTGCTAAACGCGAAGCCTCCCGTAGGGAGGGAGGCCTGCCTCCTGCAAGTAGGACCCCCTTCGGTAGTCAGGTCTACCTGCCGCAGGTAGGTCGCAAAGAAATAGGAAGCCATTCGTTAGGATTCCTACTTCATTGGAGACTGTACTAATGATACTCCGCTTTTTCACCAGTATCTAAGGAATATAAGGTTTGAAGTTTATCTTAGAGAGCTGTGGACTGTGGTCTGTTAGCTATTATCCGGAGGAGGTAGTGCTCCTATGTAACTACTGTCTGGATTGCGGATAATCATATTATATTTCCAATTTTCTGTTTCAATATTAGAATTTACCAAGGGTATTCGCTAGTTTTATTCTGTAGTCCAATATTTTTTTATCGGACTTTTAATTAAAAGATTTGTTTTCTATATTTTTTGTTTAATGGATTAGTATTGAGTAGAATATATTGTATAATTTATTTATTTAATTGTGCTTTTCATTTAGAAAAAAAAGTTTAGTAATCAAATCTAAGATTTAGTTTATGGAGATTTTAAATTCTCAAAATGATGATTTAGTAGGGGACTCAGGTTTTTTAGCTGGTAGGCAAAGACAGGTATTCGATTTACTTAGCTTGTTTCAGACCTCTCAATTAGTTGGGTTTATTGGAGAAAATGGTTCGGGAAAAACGACTCTAATCAAAAAGGGATTGTTCCCAGAATTAGAAAAAGGTTTTTTGGGTATTGCAGGGAAAAAGTGGAAGACGGTTACGATTCGTCCGGGCATTACTCCTTTAGAAAACCTTTCTGCAGGCATAGCGCAGTTGGGATTAACGAGTGGAAAGCAAAAATTGGAGGAGGAGGTATTTCTTACCGAATCCATGCGGTTGTCTAATGAAGGCTTAAAGAATGCATGCCTTCCCAATCCAAATCAAAAAAGTGAATTTAACTCACTTGTAGTTATTGATAATTTTGAGGACCTTTTCCAGTATAGAGATGTAGCTCCCAATGCAAGTGACTGGGATGATACAGTAAAGAGCTTTATTCAAAATATAACCAAATGCGCTAGTTATTCATCCATTCCGGTTTACTTCTTGGTGGTGCTCCGGACACAATACATGTCCCGACTTTTTGAATACCGTCATTTTTATGAAAAAGTATCTTCCTCCCAATTCAACCTGCCTCAGTTCCGTAAATCTGAATTTTCGGAGGTTGTAAAAACTCTTTTGAGTAGTTCCAAAAAGAAAATCCATAAAGATGGGATGGATTTCTTATACAATCAATTTGGAAAAGATCAAAAAAACCTGACCTTATTAGGCCTTTATCTTCGTGAGGTACTAGCATCCACGTCTGATTCTTCCAAAGATGAAATTGGACTAGAGGCCTTACTTCAGGTCCCTAGTGACACACTTTATGCACGAAAGCTGGATGATTTTTTTGATTCTTGCGATGAACATCAAAAAATTATAGTAGAAAAATTATTTAAGCAAATTACGGTTACCCAGGATGTATCTAGTTTCAATAAACCAATTCTAGTTGACCATTTTTTAAAGGTTTCAGGAGCGCATCTCAATGAGCTTGGCCCCTTAATTCAATCGATTCAAACTACATGTTCTTATGTATTTGAGGTTGTGTTGCCCCTTCAAGAACGGCTTGAGCTTAAAAATCAGCCTTTAACCTCCGGATTAGCGGTGATTGATATTAAAAATGATCAATTTATCCCGAATTGGCCGCGTTTGGTGGATTGGATCAAGGAAGAGCGGGATTCGCAAGACTTGTATAAAAAACTTAGCGAAAAATCAACCTTGTTTGACAAGGGACTAACCGATTATTTGAAGACACCTGATTTGGACTTGGCACTTGCTTGGTATGAGGAGCAGAATCCTGATGAATTTTGGTGCAATCAATTCGATTCAAACCATGAGCGTACAATTTCCTATTTGCTTACAAGTAAGGCAAAGTTTCAAGAGGAGATCTTGAAAAAAGAGTTGGCGCAAAAAGAAAAAGTGAAGCGTTTAAGAAAATCTATTCTGATAGGCAGTATCATCTCTGTTATTGTTTTATTAATAATCTCGATATTATTAGTTGACTCAAAAATTCAACAAGGAATAGCAAAAGAAGAAAAAATTGCTGCAGAGAAAGCACAAAAGAAAGCTGTAGAATCTAGAAAGACGGCAGATCTTGCAACCGAAGCTGCACGAGAAGCCTCAATATTAGCAGAGGAAGAAAAACAAAAAGCTTTAAATAATGAGAAGGTTGCTAAAATAGCAACCAGTAGAGCAATTTTATCAGAAAAAGCATCTAAGGATGCACTTCTTGCAACCAAGAAGGCTAACATAGCTTTGGATGATGAAAAAAATAAATTGAGCAATACAGTTAAAGCCCTTGAAACATCTACCAAGGCGGAAAGGGTGGCTACCACACAGGCAAATAATGCTCGAAAGTATCAGGAATCCCTCTATGTAATTTCTTCTCTACGAAACGAAGTTCAAAAAAAAGAATTCCAAGATGCCGAATTCAGCAAATTATTAGCAGATGTCAAATCCGCTTATTCAAATCATTCAGAGATTAGTCTTGAATTTAAGCAGGCTCGTCTTCCTAACAATGACTTGTATCAAGTCCTCTTGGAAATGCGTAAAAAATTAGTTGATCGGGGTTTGATTAAAGGGATTCCTGCAGAATTGACGTCTATGGGAAGTGGACTAAGGCAAATAATTGTATCTCAATCAGGCGCAATTGCTACTGGTGGGGATGATGGAACACTACTTTACACGAAACAAGCATTGGGAAATGGTCCTGTACTATTTACTAAATTTTCGTTGGTCAGAGACCGAATCCGTGCTATGGAATTTGTCAATGATAAAGAAATTGTCATGGGGACTGTATTCGGTAAATTATATCTATTTAACACTGCTACAGGTGTAAACCATTTGCTAGAAATTGGTTTGAGTCCCAACCAAATTGTCGAACAGGTAGTGTCTAGCTCCAAAGGAGTATTTGTGCTCGCTGGTGGACAAGTACTTAAGGTGCCTCAAAGTGAATTTACTAAACCCGTAGCAGGTCCCAAAGAGCTACCTAAAACTACAGCCATTCCAAAAGAACTGCCTAAAATCCCAGGAATTCCTAAAGAGCTACCTAAAACTGCAGCAGCTCCGAAAGATCAAACAAATCCTGCAGCAGTTCCCAGCCTCTCAGCGAAAAGTATATTTAAGTTTAATGAGGAAAAATTACTAGTTGTAAGTAAGGATAACACACTTGTATTGTTAGATATGGCTACTCTTCAATGGCAGCCAATCACCAATGATCTTAAAAAAGTAGCCATCACTGCAGCAGTAAGTTCTGGCGAAAACTTGTTTTTAGGGATGGATAATGGGGATGTAATCATCTGTAAAAACTTGAAATTGGGTAATGTAATCAGTATAAAATCAGAATTGATCATTCCGGCACATAAGACAAGAATTACAAGCTTGGCCTATGATGCAAGTTCGAATAAACTATTTTCCGCAAGTTTGGATCAAACAGCTACTATTTTTGATCTCAACTTGAAGAAGATTCGAAATGATTACGTTGGAAATTATTTCTATAAAATACAGGGTTTTGAAAAGTGGATTTGGGACTTTGCACTAATCCAAACCGGTAAAGTGAAGACTTTGTTGACCGTTGACGAAAGTGGAGAGCTTAAATCTTGGCAAACTGATGCTGAAATTCTCTACAATGAAATTTATTCTTCAATTAATAAATAGTAGGTTTTTCCTTTCCTAACTTGCTGCTCTTAAAATGTTAGGTTACTAATTTAAGACATGATTTTGCCAAGGATGGCTAAAAAAATAAATATGAGTTCAAAATTACAAAACGAAAGCTTTCCAGCATTCATTCAATTGGCTTCTCGTTTAGAAACGAATAGACTGTTTGTTTTAATTAAAACAGATGATCATTACTTTGATGATTTCTTTTTGAGGCAATTAGCAGCAAATAAGTTGTGGGGTAGTCCGGTATTGATCAACAGTACTACTCCTCTTCAACGTGAACAGGTACTTCCGGAGGGGGACTCAGAAATTAACTTCATTGAAATTTCTAGAATAACCGCCGAGGTGATGGAACAACTCTGCAAGCGGGTATTTCAAAAAGTTGAAAATAATACGCAAAAGGAAATCTATTTGCTACCAGCACACCTAGTTCATACTTCACTCAATTTCCCTTGTAAAGAGTCAATTTTCTCTTCCAGTATATTTCTTGCTGAACAAGTTACTAGTCACGCTATTCCTGCTTTGGAAGAAGGATTGGAGCGTATTTTTGAGAAGAAAATTTCTCCTGCCATTACTTCTTTTTTTGTAAATAAATGGAATCTGCAGAAAAGTAGCTTAAGTAAACTGCTGCTATTCGCGAGCACCTTCAAGCAGGACGTCGAAAAGGTAATCTCAGAAGAGACTGAGAAGAGTGCCGAATCTAATTCATTTGGTCTTTTTCTAAATGCTAAGGGAACTCAGTTCGTAGACTCTTTTGGATTTGAAATCTCTTTAGAATCGATACAAACCTTCTTTAGTGCGTTTATTCAGGTAGATGGTACGGTAGCTCATCTAGTTGAATTAAGTCATGAGGAACTTTCTTCCTACAGCAAATTGCCAAAAGAGAAATTGGATAAGCTGCTACAGGTGGCTACTTCACCTACTTTTCAGCTTTTATCTGAAAGAGATGGAGCCTATCGTTTGAGTGTTCCCGAGTATGTTACAGAATGGCAGGAATTAAAGAAATGGGTTTCAGATGAACAAAAAGCCTTTAAGCAGTTCAAAATATTTGAAGAAATAGCGTTGGAATATTTTAATGGCACAGGCCTTCTTCTTGCTAAGGATCGGTTGGACCAAGCACTTCTTTTGCAGGAAGAAATTTTCACGACCTATGCTTGGGAAGAGAAATATAAGGTCGATAAGGAGCTCTTTTCTAGTTACCTACTTCTTTCTCAAAATCACCAGGAGGAATTGATTAAAACTCAACTTAAAAAACGAGCTAGTTTGCTCAAAAACTCCATTCGAATCAGTATTGCTGTTGGTATAGCTTTTTTGCTTTCTTCCTTCACAGCTTTATTGGCTTATTTGGAACGTAACTCTGCTGTAGAGCAACAAGAGCTTGCGATTAAATCCAAAGATGAAGCAGAGCAAGCTCGAGCTGTTGCAGAAAAAGAGCGACTGGAGGCAGTTCAGGCTAGAGAAAACGAACAATCTGCACTGCAATTTGCAGAAGCTGAACGATTGCTAGCTGTAAGTGCTCAGAAAGATGCAGAAGTACAACGTGGCAAGGCCGTTGAGAGTTTGGAATTGGCTAAGATAAAAGAGAAAGAAGCATCGGACGCTAAGGATGTGGCTTTGATAAATGAAAAATTGGCTAAGGATGCCACAATTGATGCCAAAAACAATTTTGAGAAGAGTGAAAGGCTGAGAAACCAGCAAGAAGCTAGAGCCACTGCATTGGAGGCCTTGGGCTATTTTACCAACCGAGATTTTGCAAAAGGCATAGATTTGGTGAAAGGTGCCTACCTGAAAAACCTTAATAATGGTGGTTTTCCATTACAATCGGACATTTTTAAAGCCTTACTAAATGGTGTTAATTCTTCCAAAGTAGCGGATATGGATGTAGATTTGGAATTTCCTGCCAAACTACTTGCCTTGTCTCAGGCCAAGGACAAACTTGCTGTATATACCATCAATGGAGAGTTGCGCTTGTACGCGACCCAACCAAAACTAACAGAAATAAAGGTGTACACTACAGGGTACATCAAATCTTTTGAGTTTCTGAGTGCCACTGAAATAATAGGTACAAACATTAATGGCTCTTTATTTTCGATTGATATAACTACGGCATCAATCGGTGACTTGGCTGCTAAATTACCAATAAGTCAGATCAAGGGATTTTTTAAGGCATATGGACAAGAAAATATTTGGATTGCTAAACAAATAGATGGGAGTACTGTATTCTACCATTACCAAGATGGGAAAGGTTTTATTGCCATAAAGGATGATCAGGCTAAGCTTCAGGTGAAAGACTTCAATAAACCAATATTTTGGATAGAAGGAAATGAGTTTTATGAGTCTAGTTTTGCCACTGGCGTTCCTGAATTGGTGATTAAAGCGCCAAGCACTATTCACAGTGCGGCCTGGTCAGTAACCCATTCGCGTTGGATGTTGGGATTAGAAAACGGGAATATCTTGAGTGTTGATCCTACCAAACAAAAAACAATAGAATCTTTTAAAATCCACGATTCGAAAGTTAGCCAATTGGTTACTATGTCTTATGCACATGGAACAGAGTTGATGTTGAGTACAGGCTTTGATAAGGGCCTGATTTTCTTTGTTTTTGACAAGAATATTGTATTATCTGCTAGTATGTCTTCAGGAATTAAGTTTCAAGGACACCGAAGCTGGATTACTGGTTTCATCGTTGATGAAAAAAAGAAAATAGCCTATTCTATAAGCAACGACAGAACCCTCAAGGTTTGGCCATTGGAAATTAATGAATTGCTTCAAAAATAACCCTAGTACCCTAAAAGGAACCTCTACCTCATGAAAAATTCCCTCAGTGTCCCCTTTCTTTTCTTTCTGCTGGTTTGCAGCGCTCCTGTTTTTGCGCAAAATGGAACATGCAATATCACTACTGTCGAAATTTCCGCAGAAAGCTATGATATTGGTGACTTTGCCAGTGTCAAAAAAAATCTTGAACTCTGTGTAAGTAACCAAAGCTTTGGCTCTACAGTAGAACTCAACAAGGCGAGAGAATTGCTTGCCCTAACGGCCATCGTAGAGGACAGGTTGGACGATGCCAAATTGTTAATCGAACAAATCGTCAACTCCAATATTAATTTCGTATCTAGCTACAGAAACATCGTTTTCGATTCCATTTTTGACGATGTGAAAAGAGAGAATGTTGGCGTAACAGTCAGTTCGGTTTCCAAAAAAGCAGAAGATTTAAATACTGCACCAGCTACGGTTAAACTGGTGACTCAAGATGAAATCAAAGATCGTGGGTACAAAGACTTGATCGACTTGTTGAGCGACATGCCTGGATTTGATATCAGTAAGACCTTTTCAGTTACTTATGCCAATATCTACCAAATGGGTTTTCGTCAGGAAAATTCGGAGCGAACGCTATTTATGGTCGATGGAATCGAAGAGAATGACCTCTGGTTAAACTGGGCCTACATCTCTAGACAGTTTCCTTTGTCCAATATCAAGGCAGTGGAAATTTTGTACGGCCCTTCCTCTACTATGTACGGTCCAAGGGCCTTTATCGGTGCCATCAACGTGATTACCTATTCACCGAAAGAGGTTCCTGAGGATCATTTGTTGAAAGTAAAAAATAGTAAGACTAAGCCCAAAAGTTTTTACGCACATGGTCAGTCACAAGTGGGTGATTTCAATACCTATTCTTCGGATTTGACCATGGGCCTGCGCGGAAATGCCGCCGCTTTGCAAGTTTCAGGGAGTATTTACCGATCTGATGAACACAACTTGTCCTCTACCGAATTTTATAATTATTCTTCAGACGACATTAATAATCTGATTTACACTAAAATGAACATGTCAGGGAAAGCGGGTGTCTATTCCTTTGAAGACTACATGAAGAAGTTTAGCCTTCCAGCTACCCATCCTTATTATACGGTGAACAAGAATGCGACTGGGCTTATCACCAGCATGAACCTGACCACGGCGGGAATAAATCAAGCAAGGAGACTAGACAGTACGGCATATGCTAGTAGGGTAAACGGAGCACCAATAGGTTATTCCAATCATTCCAATGATTACTTTTTCTCAGCTAAGTTGACAGTAGACAATTTTCTTTTAGGCGTCAGACACTGGAAAACAACAGAAGGTTTTGGTTTTTATCAGGACATTGACGTAGCAGGTTCTAGAAATGGATCCGTTTGGTCACCCGAAAACACCACGATATATGCGCAGTATGATCGCCAGGTGAATGAAAAAATAAGTATTTCCAATCTGTCCAACTTTGCATTACACCGGCTAGGTAAAGAATCTAATCGGGTCAATTTTATTGCGTTTGGAGATCCTAGAGCCAACTTACACCTTGCACATTTGGTGGATCCAACCCAGTTGATCCCTAGTATTAAAAGCGAACTTCGAGACAAAGACCAATATGGAACAGAAATCGTGGAGAGTTTGAGTTATTCCATGATGAAAAATGGTTGGAGAAATAGATATTACTACTATGAGGCCCAGCAGTTTAGAAACGAAACTCGACTATTCTATGAGGGGGAAAAGCTGAAGTTTTCTTCAGGTATTGACCTTAGAAGTACTTTGACGCAAGGGGATTACTTGATTTACATGGATTACAATACCAATTTTCCCAATACAAAAGCTTACAAAGATAAACAAGCAGAGATTTCCTTAGCTAGAGAAAAAGGAATCGTTTTGGATCAGGCAGAGGGAAGTAACATGTTTTCCATTGTAGACGTGGGTGTGTTTACACAAGCAACTTATACCATAGGAGATAAGATTTTCTTGACCGGTGGTAACCGTATTGACTACAATAGAATCAGAAGATCTGGTGGTTTTGGACTTGTTTTTAGCCCTCGCTTGTCCGCCATTTATAACACGGAGTTTACCACGTTCAAATTTAATTATTCGAGAGGCCTTCAAAACGTATCACAGTTCACTAAATATTCAACTGGTGGAGGTAGAGTGCCTAATCCTGAATTACAAACCGAATCCATTAACTTCATTAATCTCGAGTATTTGGGCCATTTTGGAAATGGGAGTTTGGGTTGGGAAGTCAACGCCTTCGGATACATAATTGATGGTGCAGTGGCCTCTGGGGTAATCAACGGGGTGCGAAAAAATTACAACGCTGGGGAATACCAAAACGTGGGCTTGATGTCAGGCTTTTATTACAAGCCTAAATCTAAAGATTGGAACATTCAATTGAACCATACCTATTTTAAGCCAGAGCAAATCAGCTCCACCTTTGTGGAACTTGCTGATCCAGTGCGTCTTGGAGATATTGCAAGTCACCGTATCAATCTTTCCATAACCAAACAAACGCATATGGGACCAATTAGTAACGTGCTGAATCTTAGGGCCAACTATGTTAGCGAGCGGCCAATAGGTTTAGGAACAACCCAGCAAAACAACCCAGGAGTAGGGGACACAGGAATTATTCCTGCCTATCTACTACTTAATGGAAACATTGGTTTCAAAATTCAAACACTCCCTATGCTTCGATTGGATCTTAGCATCGAAAATATCCTTAATAAAAATATTCTTGATAACAATAATCCAGAATACTACCATCCTGGACCAAGAGAAGCTTCGGGTTCTTTTAACCTACCAAGTGATGTACTGGGTAGATCCTATGGTGATCGAAATATACCTTACTTCACACAAAGACCTCGGTTCTTGATGCTCAGATTGAGTTTTTCTATTTAAAAGATGGGAAAGTCAAAAGGCAAATACTTTCTTATTGGAATGATCTTGCTATCCTTAGCATTAGGGATATTCATTTCTTACTTTTTTGTTTTTGTTAATGCGCTCTTCATTAGCGAAATCGGCACATCCAAGTTACCCATGGCTTACTTGCTATCAGGAATTGGAGGCTTGTTCATAACTTGGGCCTTTAATTCTTCTGAGAAAAAATGGGGCTTTGCCAAAGCATCTACCTTCTTCGGTTTGTTCTTTGCCTTAGTCATGTTTTTTATCTGGTACGCTTACATACAGGGTTTATACTTGTATTATGTCGTGTTTTTCGCTTATGCTTGGTTTTGGGTGTCCTCCAATTTCACTGCCTTAGTATTCTGGAAACTTCCATCCAACATCTTCAACCTTGAGGAGAATAAGAAGTACAACGGGATTATCAGCTCTGGGGAAGGAATTTCTGCAATCATCTCCTATCTATCAGTACCCGCGCTAGTTACCTTAGATTTTTTTACGCGTGATAAGTTCTTGCTTATTTCATTTATGGGTATTCTCGCATTTTCTGGAATCACCTATTTTCTCGGGAGAGGTATTGTGGTTAAGGCTCCGGTCAAAAATGTAGCCGACAACCAAATATCGAGTGGTAATCAGAAAATTTTGGTAAAAGAACGCTACTTCCAACTCATTTTTCTTTCTGTTCTCCTATCAGTTGTCATCCAGTTTGTGATTGATTTTTGCCTCATGGAGGTTTCGGCTAACCAGATGTCTGATCCCCTCGTATTGGCGAAGTATTTTTCGTTTATATTCGGAGGGATGCGAGTCTTGGAACTGCTATTAAAAACCTTTGTTTCCAAATTTTTGGTCAAGGAATACGGGGTGTTTATAAGTTTGTCGAGCCTTATTTTTGCCCTTGGTCTTATTACGCTCATTGGTGTTTCTTCGTATTTCATCGGTTATTTGCCACTAGTTTTGATTGTTGCTTCCTTAAGTAAGGTCTTCGAACGCTCATTGTATCGTTCCGTTTATGCTCCCACCATCAACCTGTTGTACCAGGCCTATCCCATGGCGAAGCGTGCCTTGACGCAGAATTATGCAGATGGATTTGGAAAAACCATCGGTCAATTGGTCGCCGCGCTATTCATTTTGAGTATTTCCTTCATTGAGGACTTTGAATATAAAATATTTATTCTGTTGGTTCTCGTTTTGGTGATATTGACTGTTTGGCTTTTTGTTTCTAAAAAACTAATCTTCTATTACCGCATAGAACTCTTCTCCATATTAAAAGGATTGGAGGTCAATAAAGCTGCTAAGGATAATATTGGTACCGATGGAATTGAAGCTAAACAAGTGTATGCCGCAGAATCAGACCCAGTTGAGTCCTTTATTTTGCTTACTAGGCAGCTTCTGCTACATGAGGATCTTAAGGTTCAGTCTGCTATAGTTTTATCAAACCCCGCTTCTTCACTGTCTTTAGACAAGGAAACTATCGAATTAGTTTCCATTACAGAACAGATCATTGCAACTGCCTTGGCCTGCAATTCTGCACAGTTGCAAAAAATATTGGATCAGTTAGCAGCAATAAATAAGGTACAGAAAGGACATAGCCGCTTGATTGAACTTATTGAACTATTTCTTCAGGCTACGCTTATCCAAAAATCCACCCAGTTTAACTTTTATAATTCCCAGAAAAAGCTTAAAGCCGTAGACTTTCTTCACACTACAGTCATTCAACATTTGGTGAAAAAGCAGGTACAAGATCTTGGGTACCAGGACTACTATTTCTTGTTGGAAGAACGTATTCAAAAGTACACCTTCCTACTCATTTGTTACAAAGATCTTGGCAAGACCTATCCTATACTGGATAAGTTGTTACTCTCAGAAACGAAGGCAACTAAAAATGACATTCTTTACTGTTTGTCCTTCAAGCATGATCCTGTTACGCTCAATCAGATAGTAACAATGATCAACCAAGGTGATAAATCCCAAGAGCTGATTTCCTTGGAGCTGCTAGAATTGATCCTTGAAGACCAGGAAAAAAAGTGGATTCTTCCTATTTTTAAAGAAACTATCCCAGAAAAAATCCTAAATAAGCTTGTGAGTGATTTTCCCCAAGTGTTGCTGGGACAAGAAAAAAGATTGCTTTCCCTTGTCACCTCTTACAACCTTGACATACCAGAGCTTATCAAGTCCCAAGCATTACTTGCGTTGCTTCGCGATTTTCCTAGCCAGGCAAATCTCGGACTTTTGAATAGCCTTAAAAAGAGTAATGTGCGTTTGGCTCAATTGGCTACAGTCAACAATACCGAGGAGGTTCTGGTGGAAAAAGGCGAATCCCAAATCCTTCCATCAGCTCCTTTTGGGGCCCAAATTAAAAATGAATTGCTTCGCTACCAATCTTCCGAGGAACTTACTTCCGTGCATCATTTTTATTGGATGAACGCTTCCCATCAAACGGATGGTGTTGCTGTAGAAAATATTAGATTGAAATCAGTTTATAAAACCTTATTTCCTGCTGTTTTTCCTATGGAAAAACTTAATTGATTTGAGTAACAGCGTCAAATACGAATGGTAACTACAGGAAAAGCCCCTCATTGTAAGATGAGGGGCCTTTTCATTGCAGAGAGTGGGGGATTCGAACCCCCGGTACAGTATAACCCGTACGACAGTTTAGCAAACTGTTGGTTTCAGCCACTCACCCAACTCTCTAATCCGTGTTGGTACCTTGAGAAAATACAAACCTCAGACCAAGATGTTGCAAATATACGCCAATAGAAAAGATTTTCGCAAGGGCAATTGCATAAACAACTGCAGTAATTAATAAAAATCGAGTAATCCATTGACTATCAAATCATATATTTAGGTGTTTCTAGGGAAGCCCAAATTTCAGAAAGTAGTAGGAATCATAGCTTACACTGCTATTCTTTTCCATTTCGAAGGTATTGTACTATGGTTTTAAAACCTTCAAACCAACAGCCTCAATTCCTTCCAATTCAGCTTGACGCATGTATTGAAGCATAATTACTTTTACAGCCTTTGTTGGAATGGTAATGGGAACTGTGTCGTATGTGGTGAAGGTATTTCCAAATCCCTGCCCGATAGGCTTACCTGTTTGCCGGTCAAAAATAGGTACATTCCACAGGCTGTCCATCAAAACGACACGCCGGGAATCTTGAACAATCACTTTGATATAGCAATTGGAAAAGGGATACTCTTCTGTATACCGTATCCCTACAACTGCCTTTCCTCTTACCGAATCCAAGTTTGAAAGATCAAATGAAATGGAGTCTGTTTCTTGCCAGCTGTCTGCATCAAACGAATGGTATTCCTCATACATCCGTTCCTCCCCGCAAGCGAATAGGAGAAGGGAGATTCCAATAACTGCTAACTGGTAGATTTTAGCCATTCCCTTCTGTACCACTTGGTCCTTGATTGATTCTTGGAGGAAACCGTTTAGGGGTTTCAGATGGGTTATTGCTAGGCTTAGGTGCAGGTGATTCTCCTTTAGATTTCGCTGCATCCGAATTGCCAGCATTGAAGTTGGGCCGAGGCTTATTTTTATGTTTTTTACGCTTATCACCTTGCCTAGGAGATGGACTTCCTTCAGTAGGTCTTGGTTGTGTTGGGGCGGCTTGCTGCTGCCCTACACCTTTAGGAGCTTGACTCTCAGGACGAGGAGTTTGGTTCTGATTGACGCGCATCGCATTTCCCTCTGTAGGCCGCTTCTTTTTCTTTTTCTTTTTTGAGAATTTCTTATCCAGCAACTCCAACTCACGGGTGGATTGTGCCGCTAGATCCTCCGCCTCAGAGGATTGATCTACCTTAAGGTCAAAAACCTTCACTCCCTGCTCATTTAATACTTGTATTTCGCGTACTCGATCACAGGTGATGCTGATCCAGTCGTTGTCGTGGTTGTAATTGAACCACATCAACTTTCTAAAAATATCGGTCTTTTGCAATTTGGCTGGACCCTTTTCTGTCAGGAGCGGCTTTTCCACCTGTGGGATGTCCTTGATGGCATCCATGTAGGTATCAAGCTCATAGTTGAGGCAGCATTTCAAACGGCCACATTGGCCACTCAACTTTCCAGGATTGAGCGATAGGTTTTGATAGCGCGCAGCAGAAGTGGTTACATTTTTAAAATCAACCAGCCAGGTGGAGCAGCAGAGTTCTCTACCGCATACACCAATTCCACCCAATCTCCCTGCTTCTTGACGAAGGCTGATCTGGCGCATTTCTACGCGTACCTTAAATTCTCCCGCTAGGGATTTGATCAACTCCCTGAAGTCAATTCGATCTTCTGCCGAATAATAAAAAGTGGCTTTGGAGTTGTCGGCCTGAAACTCCACATCAGACATTTTCATGTTGAGACCATACTCATCCACAATTTGCTTGCATCGGTACAAGGTTGGGACCTCTCTGGATTTGGCCTCTTCCCACTTCTCCATGTCCTTCTGCGTGGCTACCCGGTAGATTCGCGTGATGTTGTCGTCGTTTCTAACTTTCCGCTTTTGCATTTGGAGACGGACCAACTCACCTTGTAAGGAAACATGTCCGATATGGTGCCCGCTAGGTACATCCACGACGATTGGATCACCCGTATGGAGTGGGAGGTAATCTACATTTCTAAAGTACTCTTTTCTTCCTCCTTTAAACTTGACTTCAACAATATCAAACTGATCCAGCTGGGGGATACCCATTTGGGTGAGCCAATCAAAAGAATTCATTTTATTGCAATCACTCGTGCCGCAGGTGCCATTGTTTTGGCATCCTCCAGTACCTCCTGAGGAGGTGGAGCATGAACTACATCCAGACATATCTATTTTTTAAAAGGCTCAGGCCTCTAAATTCAATTATTTACTTCCTAATTTTAAAATGTCTTGGCCAATATCTCTTCGAAAATAAGCTTTGGACCAAGTAACTTTTTTCACGGTAGCATAAGCAGCAGCAAGGGCATCTTCCAAATTAGCTCCCATCCCTGTTACTGCAAAGACTCGGCCACCTGAATTAATCAGCGCTCCTGATTCATTACGCGCAGTCCCGGAATGAAAAAGAACTGTTCCTGAATTCGCCTCAGGCACCACTATGGGAAATCCTTTTTCATAGGCCTCAGGATATCCACCGCTTACCATCACTACAGTAGCACAGGTTTGCGGAGATAGCTGAAGTCTGTAACTAGAAAGTGTTCCACCAGCGATAGCTTCAAGCAAATCTACAAAATCACTTTCAATCCGCGGTAGGACCGCCTCTGTTTCTGGATCACCCATCCGTACATTGTATTCAATTACAAAGGGTTCCCCATTCGAATTCATCAAACCGATAAATAGAAATCCTTTGTAAGGAATTCCTTCTTTTTCTAATCCCTGTATGCTAGGGATTACAATCTGCTCTTCCACTTTTTTCAAAAAAGCTGCATCTGCAAACGGGACAGGGCTAATTGCTCCCATACCACCTGTATTGAGACCTGTGTCTCCTTCACCAATCCGTTTGTAATCTTTGGCTTCAGGCAATATTTTGTAGCTTACTCCATCTGTAGCCACAAAAACGGAAAGTTCAATCCCCGTTAAAAATTCTTCAACCACTACTTTGGAAGAGGCATCTCCAAATTTAGCGTCAACGAGCATTTCTTTTAAAGAGATTTTCGCTTCCTCCAAACTTCCGCAGATCAATACTCCTTTGCCAGCAGCTAATCCATCAGCTTTCAAGACGATTGGTAAGGATTGCTTCTCCAAATAGGCGAGTCCCTCTTCCAATTGATGGGTATGAAATGTGGCGTAAGCAGCAGTAGGAACTCCATTGCGAAGCATAAACTGTTTGGAAAAATCTTTACTTCCTTCCAAAGTAGCTCCCAATTGTGAAGGACCAACAACAAAAAGTTGCTCCAACCCTTCTTGGGCATGCAGGTAATCTACCAATCCCTTTACCAAAGGTTCTTCGGGCCCGATGACCAAAAGGTCAATGGCATTGGCTTGAATAAATGTAGAAATTCCAGAGAAGTCAGTTACTCCCAGGGGAACATTGGTTGCGATTTCGGCTGTTCCTGGATTGCCAGGGGCAACAAAAAGTTGGTTGCAGCGAGGGCTTTGCGCAATCTTCCATGCAAATGCGTGTTCTCTTCCTCCGCTACCCAATAAAAGAATATTCATGGATTCGTTTTTTTAATTGGCGTGTTCTGAGATAAACTTGATTCGGTACACACGAAGTTCTTCCTCCGTGAAATCTTCTCCCTCGAGCTCATCCAAAGCATCCTTGATATGATCTGTTTCCGCATTCATGAAGTAATCGAGGAGAATTTCTTCTCGCTCATCATCCATGATGCGGTGTATGTAATAGTCTATGTTTAGTTTGGTGCCACTGTAGGTGATCTGTTCAATTTCTTGTAGCAAATCTATCAACGAAAGATTGAGGTTTTGAGCAATCTCTTCCAGCTTAATTTTTCGATCGATTTGCTGGATGAT